>NZ_SDLI01000012.1 GCF_004123195.1 Ammoniphilus sp. CFH 90114 | reverse complement strand
AGTGTCCAAACTTAGGGGGCTAAGCCGAATTCACACAAAAAAAGACCTTCGAATGGGCAGGAGAGTAAACTCTTCTGCCCATTCAGGCCTATATTTATCATAAAGTGATAAAAATGGAGCTCAAAACGACTAAAACTCAAAAAACTCCCCAACCAACCAAACCATCCAACCTTCTTCTATCCCATCATCAAACATTTTCTCTCTAAACGCTCGATTCGCTTCACGTAATCCGCTTTTTCTTTCATTTTCTTGCCCTTAAGTAGCTTCCAGCTTGCATAGGCCTTATCGGCGTAGAATAAAGCTTTCTCATAGTCTTTCTCATGATGTTCATATGCCTTTGCTAGCTGCGTATATACTTCGGCTAAGAACGGGGATTCGCGACCTGCGATTTCCTCCCAAAGCCGAATGGCCATATCCCAAGATTTCACCCGCTTGTAAAGGGAAGCTAAGGCTATCTTCGCTGGCAGCCATTCTTGAGCCAGTTGATAGAAGTAGAAAGCTCGGTCAAAGTCTCCGACTTGTTCATACCATCGTCCAATTTGATACATCTCCTGGGTGGAACAAGTGAGGGAGCCTTCATCCAATAGAAGGGAAGAAATGTGAATATAGAGCGTAATTAATGACAGCACATCCCATTCGTTATGATGAAGCACTCCCTTAATTGTTTCAGGATTCTTATCTCGCAGAAAATCGAAGTAGAGAAGGGGAGCCATATAACCTGGCGTGTCCTCGTGGCGCTTCACCTGTAAAATTTCTTGTTCGATCACTGATAAACGGCAGGATTCCAGCTCATCCTTCCATAGCCTTCTCGCGCCATGAAGCAAATCATAATGTCCGAACAAGGGAAGGCGAGGGACAAGATCCCTCAGTAAGGTATGTCTCGTCTTCACTTGAGGCCAATCGAAGGCTTTCCCATTATAAGTAACGAGATTCTTCAACTCTTTGACATCGTCAAGGAATCCTTGATAAAAAGCGACTTCCTCGTTAGGATCAGGAAGGAAAAACTGCTTCACCCTCACTTCTTCACGAAGCACTCGGGCATATCCTAAAAGAAAGATCGCGTTCCCCGCACCGCCATGAAGCCCCGTCGTTTCGGTGTCGAAGAAGAGTAATTCACTTGCTTGGGTCCCCCCGGCAGAGAGGGGGTGATTGCCTGTCGTTTGATTCCAGCGTTCGACTAGTTCGAGGAGCTGTTCAAACGTGTATCGTCCATGTTGATGCTTCAGCGGATAACTGATTTCACGGACCATCACATATTCATCCTCGTAGAAGAAGGGCTTCGCCTGCAGTTCCCCCCATGCTGACTGAAAGGGAATATCCAAGACAGGGGAAGGAGGGGGAGCTGGGACCGGCTGCCTTCGAGCTTCTTGGGTTAGATGCGACTTCATACGCTGCAGCTTATTTTTTAGACTCAAGGCATATGTCCCCCTTCATAAGATCAATTAGGGATAGAGCTAGTTCTTTTCCCACATCTCCAGCCCCGACACAAGAAGGGCAGCCCTCACCACATGGACAGGCTCGGATCGCCTCCTCTGCCTCAAACAACACTTGTTCCCACTGTTTGTATACTTGTTCACTCAAGCCGATCCCGCCCGGGTATCGATCATAGAGGAAGATGGTAGGCTTTCCAGAATGGATGGCTTTCCTTTGAGGAACCACATGAAGATCCTGTGGATCGCACATCACAAACAGCGGGGCGACATGACGGAGGATATGTGCTAATCCGGTCAGTCCTTGTTCCACTTCTTTTGCCCCTAAGCTACGAAGATCTTCCTCACGCCAACTCATCCAGGCTGCACTGGTGTGCAGTTCTTCTTCAGGCAGGTGAATCGGACCCGACCCAATATTGTCATGGGTCTCAAACTTAATCTTCTTGAAGATCGTAGCCATGGCATTCACCGCCACATCTCCATACCCGACTTCCCCGTACTCACCATCACGCAAACGATCTACCTCAAGAACCTTCAACTGAACGGCCAAATTGGCATCCGTGAAATAATCGACATTGACTTCTCGAACAAAAGCCTTCTTTTCTTCATAGTCTAACTTTTCCACCTGGAATTGAACGCCCTGGTGGAGATAGATGGCTTCTTCATGAAGTAATGTCATCGCACTGAACCGGTCCATCTCTCCAATGACCCGTACATTCGCCACATCCGTCTGATCCACAATGATCACATTCTCTTGGGAAGCGGAACGAAGGCTAATGTTATGAGCAGGGAAGGAATCATTCATCCAATACCACTTGTTCCGTTGGAAGTGGAGGATCTGCTCTTCCGTGAGAAAATACAAGATCTCCTCAATTTCCACCTCACCAAACGTCTCACCCTGCTGGAAGGGAAGCTCGTAGGCGGCACACTTAATATGGTCGACTAAAATAATGAGATTGTCAGGGTTAATGCGAGCCGATTCTGGACTGCGATCAAAAAAGTATCCGGGATGTCTGATTACGTATTGATCAAGAGGAGAGGACCCTGCCACCATGATCACAACGGATTCTCCTTGACGCCTTCCTGCGCGTCCAGCCTGTTGCCAGGTACTTGCAACCGAACCCGGATATCCGGCCATAATACAAACCTGAAGCTGGCCAATATCCACTCCAAGCTCGAGAGCATTCGTGCTGACTACGCCCATAATATCTCCATTTCGCAAACCCTGTTCAATCTCTCGTCGCTCTGCAGGAAGGTAGCCCCCTCGATAGCCACGTATACTTTTCGGTCCTAGCTTCTTTTTCACGAGTTCCTGCAGATAACTTAATAAGATCTCCACCCGCACTCGGCTCCGCGCAAAAACAATCGTCTGAACACCTTGGCTCAGGAAGTTCTCCGCAAGCGTTCTGGCTTCAAGTGTGGCACTCTTACGGATATGCAACTGGGGATTAACCACGGGAGGATTGTAAAAAATAAAGTGCTTCTTCCCAGAAGGGGCTCCATTATTATTCACAAGACTCATCGGTTGTCCTGTAAGCTGCTCGGCTAATTCCTTCGGGTTCGCAATCGTGGCTGATGTACAGATAAATTGAGGATGGCTTCCGTAAAAGGCGCAAATTCTCATGAAACGGCGAATCACATTCGCGACATGGCTTCCAAACACGCCTCGATACACATGCAGCTCATCGATCACAATATAGCGTAGATTTTCAAAGAAGGACACCCACTTCGTATGATGAGGGAGGATCGCCGAGTGAAGCATATCTGGATTGGTGATCACAATATTTCCGGCTTTTCGCACGACTTGGCGAATGTTCGATGGGGTGTCTCCGTCATAGGTATAGCTCTTGATCGGGATTCCCATATCGTTGATCCAGTCGTTTAGTTCACTTTTTTGATCGTGTGCTAAGGCTTTTGTCGGGAACAGATAGAGCGCCCGGACTTCGGGTTCCTTCGCTATGGCTTGAATAACAGGCAAATGGTAGCAAAGACTCTTTCCTGATGCTGTAGGCGTTACGGCTACCATGTTCCTTCCTTCTTGGACGGTGGAAAAAGCGGTGGCTTGATGTGTATATAAAGCTGAGATTCCCTTACGATCCAGAGATTCACGGATCCGAGGGTCTAGTTCTCTAGGATAAGGGACCGTGTGGGCTTCCTTTTCAGGGATCGTGTGCCAATGGGCAATCTGGTTCGCGAAAGGTTCGTCGTGTTTTAGCTGTTCTAATAATTCCTGCATATCTTTTTTTCGCAACATCTTCGAATCACCTCTATCTTTCTATTTTACGAATAAATGTTCGTTCCGTAAACGAATACTTTTTGATTTACTAGAGGAGGTTTGTTATGATAAACAGCGGAATGATAGACAGAAAAAAAGAGACGTAAAAAAGCTTGGGAGAGGAACTGGAAAAATGAACAACAAGATACAGATGATTGCGATCGATATCGATGGTACACTACTAGATGATAACTATCGTTGGGACTCTGAGACGAGAGATTTATTACTAGAGCTGCAATCCACGCATATTCCTGTCATGCTCTGTACCGGGAGACCTCTAAAAGCGACGAAACAGATCGCTAGGGAGATGGGGATAGAGTCTTATTTGATTTCAGACAATGGTGCGGTTGTTCATCACCTCGCAAGTAAAGAGAACCTTTCCGTCAAAGAAGTTGCGGTTCAGCGCTATCCTAAGATGCTGCACATTCTAGAGAAAACAGGCGCCCATCTCGATTTAACCTCTCTAGAGGAGATGTATACGAAACCGCATAATCAAACCGTTGCTGAACTCTACCAAAAATATAGGGTAAGTCCACTTATCGTAGAGGATATGAGAGAAATAGACGACTCGATCGTTAAGGCGACCTTATTCGATTCTCCGGAACGGATAGAAGCCATTATGAAGGATTTGCCTGAACAACTGAAAGCTTATCCTGTTCAATGTTTCCAGAGTGGACCAACTTTTATCGATATTATGCACCAAGAATCCTCGAAGGGGAACGCCCTGCATTTTATGTCTCATCATTTAGGCATATCTCCTGAGTCTGTCATGGCTATTGGAAATTACTATAATGACCTAGATATGATACGTTATGCAGGGATTGGCGTTGCCATGGGGAATGCACCCGAGGATATTAAAGAAGCGGCTAATTTCGTGACAGACACGAACAATCGTCAAGGCGTCAAGAAAGCCATCGAGCATTTCTGGCGCTAGACCCATTATAGAGAAAAGGATAATGAACTCATGAATAAAGTCGTAAAAATTGAAGACATCATCGTAGCCAATCACATCCTTAAGGATGTGATTCACAAAACTCCACTTCAGAAGAATCAGATCCTGTCGGATCGCTATGATTGCCATGTGTACTTGAAAAGAGAGGACCTACAAGTCGTCCGTTCTTTTAAAATAAGAGGAGCCTATAATCTTATTCGCAGCCTCGGTGAATCAGAGCTTGCGCGTGGGGTTGTCTGTGCAAGTGCAGGAAACCATGCCCAGGGTGTTGCTTTTTCTTGTAGACACTTACAAATTAACGGAAAGATCTTCATGCCTTCCACAACTCCGAGGCAGAAGGTATCCCAAGTGAAATTGTTTGGCGGACCTTATGTTGAAATCATTTTAACTGGTGACACCTTTGATGACTCCTTTTCAGAAGCTATGAAATATTGCAATGAACAGGGTATGGCCTTTATTCATCCTTTTGATGATGCACAAGTCATTGCTGGTCAAGGAACGGTTGGACTCGAGATTATGAACGACATCGAAGAGCCCATTGATTATGTGTTTGTTGGGATTGGTGGAGGAGGACTCGCTTCTGGAGTCGGAACTTATATTAAAGGAATTAGCCCCACAACGAAGATGATCGGAGTCGAACCTCTAGGAGCGGCTTCCATGAAGGAGTCTCTAGCCAACAACGACGTCGTGACGCTTCAAGATATTGATAAATTTGTAGATGGAGCGGCGGTTAAACAAGTAGGTCACTTAACCATGGAGATGTGTAAAGACCTGCTTGACGATATCATCGCTGTACCTGAAGGAAAAGTATGTACAACCATTCTTGAGCTTTATAACGAAAATGCCATCGTAGCGGAACCCGCAGGGGCTCTTTCCATTGCAGCCCTGGATCTTTACCGGGATCAGATTAAAGGAAAGACCGTTGTCTGCACCATCAGCGGAGGAAATAATGACATTGATCGGATGCAAGAAATCAAAGAGCGGTCCTTGATTTATGAAGG
The DNA here is from genome assembly GCF_004123195.1 of Ammoniphilus sp. CFH 90114. Lineage (NCBI taxonomy): Bacteria > Bacillati > Bacillota > Bacilli > Caryophanales > Paenibacillaceae > Ammoniphilus > Ammoniphilus sp. CFH 90114. Next base: position 106,323 of record NZ_SDLI01000012.1, on the reverse strand, counting down.
TCTAAAGCATTATTTTGTCGTGAATTTCCCTCAACGTGCTGGAGCCTTAAGGGAGTTCCTAGACGGCGTATTAGGGGAGAATGATGACATTACCCGATTCGAGTACACCAAGAAGAATAATAAAGACAATGGTCCAGCTCTTGTAGGAATTGAGCTTAAGCATAAAGAAGATTATGAGCCGTTAATTGAACGAATGATTGCTCACGGCATTCACTATGTAGAAATTAATAAAGATCCTAATCTGTTTAACTTATTAATTTAAAAAAACGAGGGAGAAAAGACGATTTTCTCCCTTTCTTTTTGGGAATTGTTAAAAGGATGCGACTGTGATAGTATCAAATTGGGGTGACATAAATATGGCAGAAAAGTCGATTCGCGACCGTATCATCGAAACATCCCTACGCTTATTTGAAGCTCATGGCTATCATCGGGTAACCGTTGACCAGATTGTCAAGGAGAGCGCCACCTCCAAGGGCGGTTTTTATCACAACTTCAAGTCGAAGGACGAACTCCTGTACACGATTCATGACCACTTTATCTCTTATGTTCTGGAGAAGGGGCAAGAAGCATACGAATTATGGAATACACCTACGGAACGTCTTCATGCCATCATTAAGTCTTTTGTTATGATGATTGATTTGTACAAGTCAGAAGTCACCGTCTTTTACCAGGAGAGCTCGTATCTTGCACCGGAGTATTATAGGGAGATTGAGATGAAGCGGGACCGCTACAAGGAATTAATGTTTCAGGTTATTCAGGAAGGAATGGAGTGTGGAGAATTCCGCAAGGAACTTCCTGTTCCTATCATATCCATGGCCATATTCGGGATGGTCAACTGGATCTATAAGTGGTACCAGAAGAACGGACGCTATACGATTGAAGAGATAGCGAACATCTATGCAGATATTATTCTTCATTCTGCTTTAACGACTGAAGCGAAGAACAATCCTATTTTCCAACGTTTCTTTCTTCAAGAAATAGATCGAGACCTTGCTCCTTTAACGAAGGACTTTTTTTAATAGAACCTCAGACCAACCAGTCGGTCTTGCGCTGCGGGATTGATATATGATAAAAAACTTTAGAAAGAGAAGGTGTTATGCACGATGCTAAAGATGTATGAAATTCGCGAACTATTCAAGTTAGTAGATCAATCTAGCCTTCAAGAATTCGAATACAAGGCGGAGGATACAAGACTCCGATTCAAGAAAGCAGTTCCAACACAAGTGAATTCGGATATGACCACTCACCAACAAGTCTTGCCAACAGCTCCAGCACCATCCGTTGTGCCGCCTATTTCCCAAACACCTAAAACTTCACAGCCCCCTGTGGTAACAAAGAACGAGATCATGGAGGCCACCCCTAATCAACCCAAACCGAAGGCAGAGGAAACTCTTCAAAAGATTGTTTCACCTATGGTCGGAACCTTTTACCGTGCCCCGTCTACTGATGCCGCACCTTATGTCCAACCAGGAGTCAAAGTAGAGAAGACAACCGTTGTCTGTATTCTAGAAGCGATGAAGCTGTTTAACGAGATTGAGGCAGACATGTCAGGTGAAATCGTCGAAGTACTCGTCGAAAACGGACAATTTGTGGAACTTGGACAACCGCTCTTTACGGTAAGAACGATAGGATTGTAGCTCTAGGTTGAAGAGAAAGGAAGCTGAAGATCATGAGTCAGATGGAAATGCCAACCTTTGAAGAATTCGCCATCCCTACGTATGAACAGTGGCGTCAAGCCGCGGAAAAGGCCCTTAAGGGCGCTTCTTTTGATCAACTGCTTGTAAAACCAACCTATGAAGGCATCCAGACCCAACCCATTTATCGGCAAGAAGACATCAAAAACCTCATGTTTGCCCATAGCCTTCCAGGAATGGCTCCGTTTGTAAGAGGGACAAATGCCCTTGGATATTTGACTCATCCGTGGGAAGTTGCCCAAGAGATGAGAGTTGCTGATCCCAAAGACTTCAACACTCAAGCCCGATATGACTTAGAGCGCGGCCAAACGATGTTAAATATCGTGCTTGATCGACCTACATGGTTAGGCCAGAATCCGGACCTTGCCGATGTTCAAGATGTGATGGTCGTAGGATTATCCCTGTTTACGCTTGATGATCTTGACATCGCTCTAGAAGGTATCGATTTAGAAAACACTCCTTTGTATATAAACGCAGGTCCTTCTGCTTTATCTATGATCGCTTTAGTCGTTGCTCATATGCAAAAAAGAAATATACAACAAAGCCGTCTTCGTGGATGCATTGGTGCGGACCCGATAGCCATCTTAGCTGAGGAAGGTCATTCTCCCTATCCGTTAGAGAAGTTATATGACTCTATGGCCCAAACGGTACAATGGGCACAAGAATATGCTCCAGGGCTGCAAACGGTGATCGTTTCGGGTCATCCCTACCATCATGGCGGGGGCAACGCTGTTCAAGAACTCGCTTTTGCCTTAGCTACCGGAGTGGAGTATCTACGGGAATTACAAGAACGAGATATAGATATTAACATCGCTGCTAGACACATCCGTTTTGAGTTTTCCATTGGCTCTCATCTATTCATGGAAATGGCAAAATTACGCGCAGCTAGAATGTTGTGGTCAAACATTATTCAAGCCTTCGGCGGTAACGAAGACGCTCAAAAAATGATCATCCATGCACGAACCTCGAAGTGGAACAAAACCATCCATGATCCTTATGTCAATATGCTGCGCGGGACTGCCGAGGCCTTCTCAGGCATTATAGGCGGTGTCGACAGCCTGCACGTGGCTCCTTTCGACGAGACGATTCGGGAGGCGGATGACTTCTCGAGAAGGATCTCTCGCAACATCCAACACATCCTCAGCAGCGAAGCACACTTGGGCAGAGTTATTGATCCTGCAGGTGGATCTTGGTATGTTGAAGCCTTAACCGATGCGGTGGCGCAGAAGGCTTGGGAACTCTTTCAGTCGGTGGAAGAGGAAGGCGGCATGCGGAAGAGTTTAGAGAAGGGCGGGCCACAGCAGAAGGTACAAGAGGTACTTCATCAGCGCCAAGCGAATCTAGCGAGTAGAAAAGATAAAATTGTAGGAACGAACATGTATGCTCATCTCGAAGAACCGATCCTAGCGAAACAGGCCATCGACTACCTTACGAGAAGCAAGGAGAGAGTACAGTCTGCCCATGAATACCGACAAGGACGACAGGCTCTTGCCCTCCCGCATCGCCCCCTTAGTATAGGGGAGGCGGTGGATCTTTTCCTTAAAGGAGTCACCATCGGAGAAATTTCTCAGAACCTAGTTGGAGAGCTCGGTAGGCATCAGCCACAGGTACAACCGATTCGAGCAGTGCGGGCGGCCGAACCTTTTGAAGCCCTGCGTGCGGCTTCTGCTCAATTCAAACAAAAAACGGGTGCACTTCCTCAGGTCTTTTTGGCCAATATGGGTTCAGTAGCTCAGCACAAGGCAAGAACCGATTTCTCCATAGGTTTCTTTGAAGTCGGCGGATTCCAAGTGCTAGCAAACAAGCGATTTGACCAGGTAGACGAAGCGGTTCAATCCGCCTTGGATTCCGGGGCAACGGTCACCGTGATCTGCTCATCGGATGAACTTTATCCACAAGTCGTTCCGATGATCGCCAAGCAGCTTAAAGAGAAATCTTCTGCGATGACCGTTATAGTTGCCGGAAAACCGACAGCCGAATGGGCGGAAACGTTCATCCAGGCAGGTGTAGATGAATTTATCCATACAGGGTCGAACTGCTACGACTTGCTCTTTGAACTTCAGCAAAAGAAAGGAATTTCGCGATGAGAAAATCTCCTGATTTTACCAAGCTGTCCTATCAAGCGGGATTTCCCCAACCTGACTTAAAGGAGTGGAAGCGTCGTGCCGAGGAGGAAGCCAAGAAGGCTCTCGATGAGTATGTATGGCAAACGCTAGAGCAGATCGATGTCAAGCCGCTTTATACGTCTGAAGATACAAAGAAGATGAGCCATCTCGATTATGTCGCTGGAATTCCACCTTACTTGCGTGGGCCTTATCCCACGATGTACGTCAATCAGCCCTGGACGGTTCGTCAATATGCTGGATTTTCTACAGCCGAAGAAAGCAATGCCTTTTATCGCCGCAACCTTGCAGCAGGACAAAAAGGGTTATCCATTGCCTTCGACTTAGCCACCCATCGAGGCTATGACTCAGATCACCCGAGAGTAGTTGGTGACGTAGGGAAAGCCGGTGTAGCCGTCGATTCAATACTAGATATGAAGATTCTTTTTGATGGTATCCCATTAGATAAAATGTCCGTATCCATGACGATGAACGGTGCAGTCCTGCCGATTATGGCCTTCTACATTGTGGCAGCAGAAGAGCAAGGGGTCCATCTTTCCCAATTGAGTGGAACGATCCAGAATGATATTCTCAAAGAATATATGGTGAGAAATACGTATATTTACCCGCCAGAACCCTCGATGCGTATCATTGCCGACATCTTTGCCTATACCTCTAAACATATGCCTAAATTCAACAGCATCAGTATTTCCGGCTACCATATGCAGGAGGCTGGGGCAACGGCAGACATCGAATTAGGGTATACTTTAGCGGATGGTCTAGAATATGTTCGCACAGGGCTCAAAGCAGGCATTGATATTGATTCCTTTGCCCCGCGGTTGTCTTTCTTCTGGGCTATCGGCATGAATTATTTCATGGAAGTAGCGAAGATGAGAGCCGCACGCCTCATCTGGGCGAAGTTACTTAAACCTTTTCATCCTAAGAATGAGAAATCCATGGCCCTTCGTACACACAGCCAGACTTCAGGGTGGAGCCTAACCGAACAAGACCCGTTTAATAACGTAACGAGAACGTGTATTGAAGCAATGGCGGCAGCCCTAGGCCATACTCAGTCGCTGCATACCAACGCCTTGGATGAAGCTATTGCATTGCCTACAGATTTTTCTGCACGAATTGCACGCAATACCCAGCTATTCCTTCAAGACGAGACAGGAATCTGCCAAGTAGTTGATCCATGGGGAGGTTCCTATTATGTAGAAGCTTTAACACAGGAACTTGTCAGACGGGCATGGGCGCATATTCAAGAAATTGAACAATTAGGCGGTATGGCAAAAGCGATAGAAACAGGATTACCGAAGATGCGCATTGAAGAGGCAGCGGCACGAAGACAAGCGCATATTGACTCTGGAAAGGAAAAGATTATTGGGGTCAACAAATACCGCCCAGATAAAGTAGATCCTCTTGATATCTTGGAGGTAGATAATACCGCTGTTCGTGGGGCTCAGATTAAACGCCTAGCCGAGCTTCGACAAAACCGGGATGAAGCAAAAGTGCAGGCGGCCTTGAATGCCATTACGAAAGCGGCAGAAACAGGAGAAGGCAATCTCTTAGAACTGGCCGTTGAAGCTGCAAGAGCAAGAGCGAGCCTAGGAGAGATCTCTGACGCTTACGAATCAGTGACAGGGAGGCACAAGGCAGTCATCCGCACCATTAGCGGTGTATACAGCACGGAATTTGGCGATGAAGACGAAGTGTCTGTCGTCCGGAAAATGACGGATGAATTTGAGCAAATGGAGGGCCGGCGTCCGCGCATCATGATTGCCAAGATGGGGCAAGACGGACACGATCGAGGAGCGAAGGTGATCGCCACGGCTTTTGCTGATCTTGGTTTCGATGTTGATATCGGACCCTTATTCCAAACTCCTGCAGAAACAGCCTTACAAGCGGTAGAGAATGATGTTCACGTGATTGGCATGAGTTCTCTTGCAGCAGGCCATAAGACGCTCCTTCCGCAACTGGTCGAGGAGCTAAAGAAGCTTGGCCGTGAGGATATCGTGGTGGTGATTGGCGGGGTTATTCCGGCTCAAGATTACGACTATCTGAAACAAAACGGAGCAGCGGCCATCTTCGGACCAGGGACTGTCATCCCGGTTGCGGCTCAAAAGGTGATTCAAGAGATTATCCGTCGCTTGGAGGATGAAAGCTAAATGACGGAACCAAATGATCATCGTGCACCGATTCCACGCCGCCGCAGGCTCTCGGTTGAGGATTATGTAACAGGCGTGGTGGAGGGGAATCGGACCCTCTTAGCCCAAGCCATTACACTAGTTGAAAGTCATTCTATGATCCACAGGCAAATAGCTCAAGAGGTGCTGAAAAAACTGCTCCCGCATACGGGACGCTCCATTCGCATCGGTATTACGGGTGTTCCGGGAGCAGGTAAGAGTACGTTCATTGAGACGTTTGGGATGCTTCTATGTAATCTGGGTCATCGCGTCGCTGTCTTGGCTGTTGATCCAAGCAGCTCCGTGACCCGAGGGAGTATCTTAGGGGATAAAACAAGAATGGATCAATTGTCACGAGATCCTCGTGCCTACGTTCGTCCTTCCCCTGCCGGAGCAACACTCGGTGGTGTTGCGAGGAAAACAAGAGAAACCATCCTGGTATGCGAGGCAGCCGGTTTTGATGTCATTCTCGTAGAAACGGTTGGTGTAGGACAAAGTGAAGTAACGGTTCGTTCCATGGTTGACTTTTTCTTACTCTTGCAGCTTACAGGTGCAGGAGACGAGCTGCAGGGAATGAAGAAAGGGGTAATGGAACTAGCCGATGCGATTCTCATTAACAAGGCAGACGGTGATAATAAGCAGCGTGCCCTCAATGCCCAAGTCGAATTTAATCGCATTCTTCACTTCCTCAAGCCCGCAACCGAAGGCTGGGAAACGAAAGCCTACACTTGTTCCTCCCTACATGGAGAGGGGATTAAAGAAATATGGTCGGTGATTGAGCATTTCCGTGAAGTAACCGTTAAACAGGGTGGATTCCACGCACGCCGACAGGCGCAAACCCTAGACTGGATGCACAGTATGATTGCAGATTACCTTCACCAAAGCTTTTATCACCACCAGCAAGTGAAAAACAGCTTGCCTGGGATGGAAAAAGCCGTATCTCAAGGTACGATTTCCGTCTCAGAAGCCATAAACGAACTTATCAACTTATATGAAAATAAAGAGAGATAGGGCAAGAAAAGAAAGACTGGAAGAAACGGGTAAAATAGAGTATACATAGGAGAGGGCGAGTCCACCATGAATATGTATGATAAAATTGATGAGCTATATCAGAAGAAGCTGAAGATCGAGTTGGGAGGCGGAGATGATCGAATCGATGCCCAGCACCAGCGCGGTAAGCTTACTGCAAGAGAACGAATAGACTTGCTCTTAGATAAGAACAGCTTTGTTGAGCTGAACCCGTTTATCCAACACAGGGCAACCCACTTTGGGATGGATAAAGTGGATGCGCCTGGTGAGGGCGTCGTAACGGGTTATGGAAAGATTCACGGAAGGCTCGTCTATGTGTTTGCCCAAGATTTTACGGTGTTCGGAGGTGCATTAGGTGAGATGCACGCGAAGAAGGTCGCAAGAATCATGGACCTAGCAGCACAGAACGGAGCACCGATTATTGGTTTAAATGACTCAGGGGGCGCACGTATACAAGAAGGTGTGGTATCCTTAGACGGGTATGGACATATCTTCTACCGTAATGCCATTTACTCAGGAGTTATTCCCCAGATCTCTGTGATCCTTGGTCCTTGCGCTGGAGGCGCCGTCTACTCTCCTGCGATCACGGATTTTGTCTTCATGGTCGAGAAGACCAGTCAAATGTTTATTACAGGACCTAAAGTCATAGAGACTGTAACTGGAGAAAAAATTTCGTCTGAAAGTCTCGGCGGCGCTAAGGTTCATTCTAGTATCAGCGGAAACTCTCATTTTAGCGGTGAATCGGAGCCGATCGTTCTGGATCAAGTCAGAAGGCTTTTATCCTTCTTGCCGCAGAACAATACAGAAAAACCACCTTCCGTGGCCCATGAGTCAACGGAGGATTGGCGCGATGAGCTTGCTGAGCTGGTTCCCATAGAAGGAACAAAGGTTTATGATGTAAGAAAAGTAATCCAACAGATATTGGATCATGGTGACTTTATGGAGGTTCAACCGGACTTCGCCAAAAATATTGTAATTGGGTTTGGTCGAATCGATGGTCACAGTGTAGGCATCATCGCCAACCAGCCAAAAGTAATGGCCGGAGGACTTGATATCAATTCATCGGATAAGTTGTCTCGTTTTATTCGATTCTGTGACTGTTTTAACATTTCATTGATTACGTTTGAAGATGTGACGGGCTTCTTCCCCGGAATTAATCAGGAACATGGAGGCATTATCCGACACGGGGCAAAGATCTTATACGCCTACTCTGAAGCGACTGTTCCTAAGATTACAGTCATCCTGCGAAAGGCATTCGGAGGAGCCTACGTTGCTCTTAACTCCAAGGCTATTGGGGCAGATATCGTGTACGCATGGCCTAATGCGGAGATTGCCGTCATGGGTCCTGAGGGAGCGGCCAATATTATCTTTTCTAAGGAAATTGAACAAAGTGCTGACCCTGCTGCTACTCGCGCTGAGAAGATTGCCGAATATCGGGACAAGTTCGCCAATCCGTATGTGGCTGCCGCTAATGGAATGGTTGACGATGTCATTGATCCTCGTGAAACAAGGAAAAAGCTGAAAGAATCCTTAGAAATGCTTAGAAATAAAAAAGAAACCCGCCCAGCAAAGAAACATGGCAATATTCCATTATAATTCATCCAGTCCGCTAAAAAAGGAAGTGACCTAATTAATGAAGCTACATGAGATTAAAGAACTAATACGACTAGTAGACCAATCTTCCATCGATGAGTTGGAGCTCGAGAATGACGGGGTACAAATCACGTTGAAGAAAGCCCCACCTGTTCAAGAAGTCTCTGTCATAGAAGAAGATACAACCTATTATGTCGAACCGATATACGAAGAGGCCGCTATAGCTGTTGAATCTCCGATCCAAGAACCAGTAATAGAGGCAGATCCCGTAAACGAATCTCCCGTTCAAACTCCTGAGAAACTGCTGGAAGTGGTGTCTCCTTGGGTTGGCGTATTTACCAACCTCACGGTTAAAGTGGGAGAGAAAGTAGAAAAAGGGCAAATCCTATGCAACTGCAACGTTGAACCACTGAAACTTTACCATGAAATCAGATCTGCTTTTGCAGGAGAGGTGGTTGAGATTCTAGCAGAAGAAGGTCAACTGATTGAGTACGGACAGAATCTATTTGTGGTGAAGGTCGATTAAGGAGGATCATGTAATGTTTAAAAAAGTATTAATAGCCAACCGTGGGGAGATTGCTGTACGTGTCATCCGCGCGTGCCGCGAATTAGGAATTCAGACCGTAGCGGTGTTCTCTGAAGCTGACCGAGAAGCTTTGCATGTGAAGATGGCCGATGAAGCGTATTGCATCGGGCCAACGGCATCAAAGGAAAGCTACTTAAATATGACGAATCTCATGAGCGTTGCATCCGTTACCCATGCTGACGCTATTCATCCCGGCTATGGATTTTTAGCAGAGAATGCTAACTTTGCCGAGCTTTGTGGTGCGTGTAACATTACCTTCATCGGTCCTGAAGCTGAAGCTATTAACAAAATGGGGGACAAGTCAGTTGCCCGTGAGACGATGAAAAACGCGGGTGTTCCAACGGTTCCAGGTACGGAAGGACTCATCGAGGATATTGATGAAGCCGTCACGATTGCAGAAGGCATAGGATATCCGGTCATCGTAAAAGCGACAGCCGGCGGCGGTGGAAAAGGGATGCGAGTAGCTTATCACGAGGAAGATCTAAGAAAAGCAATACGCCAAGCTCAAAAAGAAGCAGAGACTGCTTTCGGAAATCCAGGCGTTTACTTGGAAAAATATTTGGAAGAACCACGTCACATTGAGATCCAGATCATTGCTGACAAGCACGGAAATGTGGCTCACCTAGGCGAGCGAGATTGTTCGATTCAACGACGCCACCAAAAGCTTGTGGAAGAAGCTCCTTCACCAGCCCTACATCAGGAGCTCCGTGAACAGATGGGGAATGCTGCTGTAGCGGCCGCTCAGGCAGTTAATTATCATGGAGCCGGAACGGTCGAGTTTCTCCTAGACAAACATGGCCAGTTTTACTTTATGGAGATGAATACTCGAATTCAGGTAGAACATCCTGTTACAGAAATGATCACGGGAATTGATTTAATTAAAGAACAAATCTCGGTTGCAGCAGGTTATCTACTGTCCTTCACACAAGATGACATCCAAATCAACGGTTGGGCGATTGAGTGCCGCATTAATGCGGAAAACCCTGCTAAAAACTTCATGCCGTCTCCAGGTAAGGTAGAAGGGTACCTGCCTCCAGGTGGATATGGGGTTCGTGTAGACAGTGCGGTTTACCCAGGATACCAGATCTCTCCATTCTACGACTCCATGGTAGCTAAACTCATCGTGTGGGGTAAAGATCGCGACGAAGCCATCCAAAGAATGAAGAGAGCCCTAGGAGAATTTGTGATCGAAGGAGTAAAGACGACCATTCCATTCCATATCAAATTACTAGAGCATGACGCTTTTGTTCAAGGAGATTTCAACACGAAGTTTCTTGAAACCTATCAGTTAAAAATTGAGGATTAAGAAATCTTGAAAAGCTGTTTTCCAGTTTCCCCTGGTTAACAGTTTTTTTTCGTCAAAAAACTACAAACGTGGCCAGAATTCCTATACAATATAAATATTGACTACTACAGAACGGCTTGGAATGAGGTGCAACATGCGATATGTAGACATGGAACAGGCAGAACTTGGACAACTTCTCGGAAGAGACCTGTACGACAATGGAGGCAGAATCCTACTCAAATCTGGAACAAAGCTTTATCCATCTGTGATCAGTAAGCTAAAGCAGCTTCAAGTCTCCTCACTGTTTATTCTTGAGGAAGAAGCCGAAGATTTTGACCGGCGAGAGTTGGTTGCCGCGAAGACAAAGGATGAGGCGATCCAAAAATTATATGAGACCTTCAATCAAGTTCGGCTAAAACAGGATATGGATCTGAAAAGTGTTCATCATGCCGCTCAAATTTTGTTAGACGAAATCATGAATCGCAATGACTACTTACTTTACCTGCAAGATATTCGTACAAGCGATACCTATTTACCGATACATTCTGTAAATGTGTGTATTTTGTCTATTGTTTTGGGACAAAGATCCAATATCCCCCCTATCAAGCTGAAGGATCTAGCCGTTGGGGCTCTACTGCACGACATCGGAAAAATATTAGTCGATGATCCTACTCTTAGTACACCTGGCAAGTCGAATCACCATACCTGGAAGGGATTCGAGTTCTTGCGTAAGAAGTTCGAGGTCAGCCTGCTAAGCGCTCATGTCTGCTTGCAGCATCACGAGAATATTGACGGAACCGGTATTCCTAGGGGGGCTAGCGGGTCAGAGATCCCTCTGTTTTCACAAATTGTATCTATGGCTAACCACTATGATCATTTGCTCTACCATGGAAAAGAAGACCATCAGCTGTTGCCTTACGAAGCTTGTGAGGAAATTATGGGGTTGGCCAATCGAAAGTTTGATATACAACTCGTCCAGCACTTTCTTCATAGCGTAAATGTTTATCCCACAGGAACACACGTACAACTCAATACAGGCGAGAGGGGTACCGTCATTTCCCAGCACAAGGGTCTGCCTACACGACCGGTCATACGCTTGCACGAGGTTACGGAATCGGAAAACGAGAACAAGAAGATCGTCGATTTATCCAAATTACCTACTATCTTTATTGATCATACCCTTCCTAAATAGTTAGCAGAGACTCCACATGTTCTCTGCTTTTTATTCATCTTTCCACGCTGACTTAAATAAAGATGAGTGTATAAATGCCAAACCCACTGGCCAAAAAAGAGGGGAGACACCACATATGCTTAAAGATCTTCGGTCGATTTCACCCCTGATAAAAGAATTGAAAAAAAGAAGCAAAGAAAAAATAAAGCCATTTCCTGAAGCTTCTCAAATTCCCCAATCAGATCAAGTTATCATACGAGACATACAACAAGAGACAGTAGAGTATAATCGCAACAACGTGACTCGAACAAACGCCTACTATTTTTTTTACGAACGCCATCCAGAGATTCATTGGTCCTTCTTAGCCCATATGGTCTCTAGAAACGCGGGTTGGAACATGACCGACCTAAAGGGTGAGTGGTTGCCCCGTCTCCTCCGTGCGGATCAGAGGAAAGTATTCTTTCAGTTTTTAGAACGTGGAAACTGGCTAATCTTCCAAGATGCCTATCCTCAATTACTGTTATATCAAGAAAGTAAAAGAAGGAATTCAAATCTGTTTTATCTACTGCCGTTCTTGCGAATTTCAAGATTCATGGAAGCGGTATGGAATTATTTCTGGAAAGAGAAAGATTCCCTTACCCTTACCGTTGGACTCATTATCAACGAGCAGAACTATATTGAAAAAAGAGTGATATCGAATCCCTTCTATCAGGAGCAAGTCCTTGCTTCATTAGAATTTAAATTACAGGAGCTGCTAAATCTTAATCAAATCATTTTTCCTTCTCTTCCAAGTACGGAAAGAAAGACCAGACCCACTCCCGAATTGTTCGGCCATACGATTCAACACTTTGCCTCTCTCCATCAACGAATAACACTCGGTAAACGCCTGTATTCCGTCTTATTTGGATCCAGAAAACGGCTCCTATCCATCCAGCGATGGGCTAAGCAAACTGCCCATACGGCCTCACGCAAGGATTACTGGCCACATTTGTTTAGTACAGTGAAAGATTCCGTGCCCGACCCATCCTATCAAAAGCGACTAGAACATTGTCAACTTAAACATCCTCGTATTCGGATCTATAGCCCCATGTTGAACCATGTATGGCCGGATGTGTTGCACCAAGCAGCGGAGGTAGGCGATTGGTTTTCGGATTGGAAGGTGGCAGAGGAGTTCCTGCAAGAAGAGGAAATCCATGGAGAAATTGAAGAGACCTACTGTAGAACTCTCGAAAAAATAGAACTGGCCGTGATGGCACAAGATGCTTTGTTTCCATAGTTTGAAGTCAGAATGAACACGAAAAAGGAATAGTAAAATTATCCATTATCGACTAAACTTGAATCGTATGTAAATTTGCCATGGACATGAAAGTCCATGGTTTTTTAGAGGTTGATGTGATGAATATTTTCTTAGATTTAATGTGGTATTTTAAACAAGAAAAAAGCAAGTACCTTGTAGGAGTTGTGGTTCTATTTTTGGTTTCCTTACTCAACCTATTGCCTCCCTATATCGTTGGGCGGATCGTTGATGACATCCGAATACAGACACTGAGTTATCCCACTTTATTCAACTGGCTCCTTCTCATTCTTGCCATCGCCATTACGGTCTATGGGCTCCGCTATCTTTGGCGCATCATGATCTTTGGTTCCGCCATTCGGTTAGGCATGCTGCTGCGCAATCGACTTTATGAACATTTCACCAAGTTGTCGCCTCGATTTTATCATAAACGCAGAATTGGCGATTTAATGGCTCATTCCACGAATGATGTTCAAGCTGTGCAAATGACCGCGGGGGAAGGGGTACTCACTCTAGTTGATTCCATCATCATGGGCGGCCTTGTCATCCTAACGATGGGATTTATCCATTGGAAGCTGACGCTGATCGCGTTACTTCCCATGCCGATTATGGTCTTGGCAACCAGCTATTATGGAACACTTCTCCATAAGCGTTTCCATGAAGCACAAGCTTCTTTCTCGCATTTGAATGACCGGGTGCAGGAGAATATCTCCGGTGTACGAGTGATTAAAGCTTTTGGCCAAGAAGAAGCAGAGAAAAGGCAATTTGAGCAGGTGTCTAAGCAGGTAGTAGAGAAGAATATGGGCGTAGCTCGAATCGATGCCTTGTTTGATCCTACCATATCCTTCATCGTTGGGTTTTCCTTTATTCTTACGGTTGGCTTCGGTGCTTACTTTGTCGTTCATGACAGCTTGACGATTGGTCAACTGACTACCTTTACCATTTACTTAGGTCACCTGATTTGGCCCATGCTTGCCTTTGGTTGGCTGTTTAACATTGTAGAGAAAGGGCGAGCTTCGTATGACCGTATCTCTCACTTACTCGAGATCCAACCTGAGGTCGTCAGTAAAGAAGGAGCTATGGATCACATGCCTGTTGGTTCCCTTCAATATGATCTGGACTCCTTCGCTTACCCGGATCATCAGGAACCCTCATTACAGAGCATCCATCTATCGCTTGAAAGGGGCCAAACCTTAGGGATCGTGGGAAGAACAGGAAGTGGAAAAACAACATTTCTCCGACTCCTATTGCGTGAATTTGATCTAGATTCGAATAAAGGGGACATTCGCATCGGGGCTCACTCCATTTATGATGTTAAGATAGAGAGTCTAAGAAGGGCTATAGGTTACGTTCCCCAAGATCATTATTTATTCTCGGCATCCATTTCAGACAATATTGCCTTCGGGAAGCCTGAAGCCACTCAGGCAGAGATTGAACAAGCGGCTGCTATCGCCTCTGTCCATAAGGATATTCTGCGCTTTGAGCACGGATACGACACGGTGGTAGGGGAGAGAGGCGTAACCTTATCTGGTGGTCAAAAGCAACGAATCTCGATCGCGCGTGCCCTTTTAATAGATCCTGAAATTTTGATTCTAGATGACTCCTTGTCCGCTGTGGACGCAAGAACCGAGGAGCGAATTCTACACTCTCTACGAGAGACAAGAAAGGATCGAACAACGATTATTTCCGCTCATAGGTTAAGTGCAATCCAACATGCAGACCTCATTATCGTGCTGGAGGAGGGAAGAGTGCTAGAACGTGGCAACCATGCATCTCTCCTCCAAGAGAATGGATGGTACGCTTCCATGTATCGTAGACAGCAACTCGAAGATCAAGTGGAACAAGGAGGGAAGTCTACATAATGAATCAACCAAGAGCAAGTGGAAGGCTCATAGCTTATATGAAGCCTTATACACGTCAACTTATCATAGCCATGACCCTTCTCCTCCTAGCCACAGCTGGGAGTGTAGTAGGTCCTCTTATCATAAAAGTGTTTATTGACGACTATCTGACTCCTAGAATATTTGACTGGCCCTCATTGGCCCTTTTAGGTGTGGGGTATTTGCTGCTTCATATTGTCTCCGTCGTTCTTAGTTATCTTCAGTTGGTTAGATTTCATCAAATTGCCTTACACATTATCCAACAGATTCGAATTGATGTATTCAGTAAAGTGCAGCATCTCGGATTATCTTTTTTCGACCGAACACCAGCTGGTAGTCTTGTGTCACGTATAACGAATGACACGGAAGCCATCAAAGATTTGTACGTCACCGTTTTATCCACTTTTGTTCAAAATATAGTTCTGTTGATGGGTATTTTTATCGGCATGTTTTATCTAGACTTTCAACTCGGGATCCTGTGCCTGATTTTAATCCCGCTCATTGCGGTCTTAATGAAGACCTATCGCCACTTTAGCTCCAAGGTTTTTCATCTTTCTAGAGAAAAACTAAGCCAGCTCAATGCAAAACTGAGTGAATCTCTGCAAGGGATGAATATTATCCAAGCGATGCAGCAAGAGAAAAGATTTCGCCAAGAGTTTGGCCGCGTGAACGATCAATATTATCAAGCAGATTTGCGGCAAGTCAAATTAAGCGGATTGCTCTTACGACCTGCAGTCGATTTTCTAGAACTTTTAACCCTTATGCTTATTCTTGGCTATTTTGGGTTTCAGTCTTTTGAGTCTACGGTGGAAATCGGGGTTATCTACGCTTTCGTGAACTACTTAGGCCGTTTCTTCGAGCCCGTCAACCAGATGATGTTTCGATTGACCCATCTGCAGCAAGCGATCGTGGCGTCTGAACGAGTCTTTACGTTACTAGATGAAAAGACTATGGCCCCGAGCCAGCAAGGAGACATCCACCCGAGGATCGAGGAAGGATCAATTGAATTTAAGGATGTTCACTTTTCTTATGATGGTCGTACGGACGTTCTGAAGAATATTAGCTTTACGGTTAAACCCGGCGAGACGGTCGCCCTTGTCGGACACACAGGAAGTGGAAAAAGTTCGATCATCAATCTATTGATGCGATTTTATCCCTTTGAAAAAGGGGAAATAAAGATGGACGGCGTGCCTCTTCAAGCCTATTCTGACGAGGAATTACGGAGCAAAGTGGGCTTAGTACTGCAAGATTCATTCCTTTTTGTCGGAGATATTGCCCATAACATCCGTCTTCACAACCCTTCTATATCCGATGAACACATCAAGGAAGCTTCGAGGTTCGTTCAAGCTGACTCCTTTATCCAAAAGCTTCCTGAGAAATATCAAGAAGCAGTAGGGGAGAGGGGAGCGACATTTTCCAGTGGACAACGTCAACTCCTTTCTTTCGCTCGAACGATGGCTATGCAACCCAAGATTTTAGTCTTAGATGAAGCAACCGCGGCTGTCGATACGGAAACCGAAGAAGCCATACAAGTTGCCTTAGAAAAGATGAGAAAAGGTCGAACCACGATTGCCATTGCTCATCGGTTATCCACGATTCAGAATGCTGACCTGATCCTCGTCCTGCACCACGGGGAAATCGTAGAAAGAGGGACACATCAAGAACTGCTCGCTCAAAAGGGGCTTTATTATAAGATGTACATTCTTCAACAGGGTGGGGAGACGCTTACGTCTACGGTGGTGGTTTAGTCGGGGTTGATGCGGTCGCATCAGCCCCTTCCATGCAGGGCAGTCGCTAACCACATATTAGAAGAAAAAATGGGGAAAATATCACATATTGACGAAACAAAAGATTGGTGAGATAGTATGGGTAAGGGTTGAAAACTCTGAGTATAATGAACTAGAATCTTCGAACTAGAGGGCGTTCACCATGAAAATAAAAAGGATACTAATGTATTATCTCATTCGCCTCTTTCGCTTACAAAAAGGAGCCCAGAAGATTTCATTAGGACTTGTCTTCGGGTTTGCTCCCAACTGGTTTCCTACATTCGGCTTAGGTCCTATGTTATCTGTTGTCTTAGCTCGGTTTGTTCGTGGCAATATACCAGCTGCTCTTATCTCCGCCTCGTTTGGATCCTTTTTATGGCCTTTCCTGTTCGTCCTGAATTACAAAGTTGGATGTCTATTTATGAATTCTAATCCCGCACAAGCTGATGAAATAAGCCAAGGGTTCTTTATTGCCATTCAAGATGTTAGTTTGTACTTCTTTGTTGGGGCTCTATTGAATACCATCCTGTCCGGGCTTATTGGGTATTTTCTGTTTTACTTCCTCTTCAGCAAGTATCGCCACACCATATTAAAGAAGCTACTCGACAATTTACCATATGCTAGGCTGTAAGCCCTAACGAGCATATATCAGACCTGATAAGACCTGCTGTCAGGTCTTTTTTCTATTGCGTTTCATAAAAAAAGGCAGCAGATGAACTCTGCATGCCAAAATCATAAAATTTCCATACTCTCGATATGCTGTTTGGTTTGTGGTGTCCCTAATTGATGAAGCATTCTATAGACCTGTAAGAGGGACCGATCATACTCATCATTATCCTCATCATCATGGTATTGTATATAGGGAGTCATTCCTCGAACGATGGTTCCCATTTCCTTTTGATGCGTCTTATCAAACAATTCTTGCAACTTATGAATTTCCATTTCGTCAGCATCCACTTCAAATTCGTAAGTCTCTGCCCCTTGATCCTCTAGGATACTACCATGTTCTACATTTACATAAAAACGCTTTTTCTCCATTTGACCACCTCATTAGAAAGGAACTTTATAGTAAAGTTTAAAAATCCAGACGGCTGCAACAACAACCGCAGTCACCAATACATAACTTAAGAGAATGGGGTTAAGCAAGATGGGATTAGTCTTCACTTTTGCGTCGACACCTGTATCAATTTCTCCCTTTTGCTTGGATCGAATTCGCAGCGACAATATTAGACCCGCCGAGCAAACAATAATGATAACGCCAAGAAGCAGAGTAAACACGTCCATATTGTTTCTCACCTCATGTAAGATTTCTTCCTAGGTTTTGTTGAATTAGCAAAAAAAATACACAAAAGAGGGCTTCTATTAGAAGCCCTCAGTTTTATTCCTATATTCTACGGATACAGTACGCCGAGGCAGTCTCCATTTCAAGGTAACAGAAACCATTCGAAGAATAACTACAGAGATAAAAAGAACAGATAATTCCAGATTATCTTGAGCCCAACCCTTTCCGATAACAACACCAGCCAGAATGGCCCAAGCTGCATAAATTTCTTCCCGAAAAACGAGGGGTTTTCTCCCAGCCAGTACGTCTCTAATGACTCCACCACCGATCCCTGTCAAAAGAGCAGCAACCATAATCGCACCAAGAGGGAGTTGTTTCTCCGTAGCATAGATGGCTCCCTGAACGGCAAACGCAGCTAAGCCAATCGCATCAAAGAAGGTCCATTGCTTTAAATGCTTCATCCAAAGATGAGGGAGGAAAAAAATTAAGGTCACGGTGACTAATGCAATTTCAATTAAAGATTCCTGCTCCCATAGGGTAGGGACAGGGATTCCAATTAATAAGTTCCGAACAACCCCACCCCCGAAGGCTGTAACAAGCCCTAAAATATAGACACCAAGGATGTCATATTTTTCTTCCATCGCAACAATCGCTCCGCTCGCGGCAAAGGCAATGGTCCCAACAATATTTAGAACGTCCCAAATCACTTACCATTCATTCCTTCCATTTCATAAATCCGGGCACAACTATAGTAATATATCACAAATCAGCCTTTTGGGTAACCATAAGAGGGAGATATGTTTCAGTTTTTGGATAAACTAATTCAAAAGTTTTAAAGAAACCCTTGATATTTAAATGTAATTATTATAAACTAGTATTAGTTAAAAATAAGAACCGAACAGGAGTGGTTGTGATGGCACGTGAAACCATATTATATAGCAGTACTGGATGCCCTTATTGCGAGAAGATCAAGAACGATTTGAAAAACTGGGGACTTGAGTACGAAGAACGCAATGTCACCGTAAACCCTCAATTTTTTGATGAGCTCCATGCTAAAGGAATTTTCTCTGCTCCCGTAACGATTATTGATGGAGAAACTTTTATTGGATATAGACCTAATAAAATGAAACAATACCTAGGGATTACAGATGAACCTAATGCAGCACAAGGTGCATCGACAGAAAAGAAGGAAAAGGAAGAAGATATCTTCTCTAAGGTGGATTCTAACATCCTTGATCAAGTATATGACCTCGTGGCCATTGGCGGAGGTCCAGCAGGGACATCGGCAGCGATTTATGCTTCACGCGGAAAACTAAACACCCTTGTTATTGATAAAGCACCGGCCGCGGGAACATTGGCTATTACTCATAAGATTGCGAACTACCCAGGTGTTCGTGGAGAACTTACCGGTTTAGAGCTTTTACAGCAGATGCAGCTTCAGGCGAAAGACTTTGGTACAACCTTCGTACGAGCTAATGTATTAAGCGTGGATTTTTCTGACCCAGATATCAAGAAGTTAGAAGTTCCAGAAGGAACGATTAAAGCCAAAAGTGTGTTTATTGGCGTAGGAGCGAAGGCCCCTCTGAACAAGATTAAAGGGGAAGAAGAATATACGGGTCGTGGAGTTAGCTATTGCTCTACTTGTGATGCGGCCTTCTTCCAAGATCGTACGGTAGCCGTTGTAGGGGAAACAGAAGAAGCTGTGCATGAAGCAGAAGCATTATCTAAATTCTGCAAAGAAGTACGACTCGTTGTTCCCATCAATCAGTTCAAGGGTGAAGTGGACCTATCTGAACTAGAACAAAAGCCAAACGTAAAGATCTACTATAGACACCGTTTAAAGGAAATTACGGGCGAAAACAAGGTAGAAAAACTTATTATCCAAGACGACCAAAAGAACGAAGTAACATGGGAAGTGGATGGCGTATTCCTGTATCTAGCAGGAATGAAGCCAGGTACGGACTTCCTTAAAAATGCAGTAGAACGAGATGAAGAAGGATACGTCGTGGTGGATGAGAATCTACGGACAAGTGTAGATGGCGTATTCGCTGGTGGAGATGCTCGTCGTACTCCGATTAAACAGGCCGTTATTTCAGCTGCAGACGGTGCGATTGCTGCATTAGGTGCTGATCAGCACGTGAATAAGAGAGCCAAGATGAGACCTCAATATAGCTAAACTAAAAATAAGTATTGTCAGTATGCAATTTCCATGATATTCTATTTTCAGTAATAAAACTTCATATTACGTCGCGGGAGCTTAGGGTACTAGGCTGAGAGGATAACTATTCTGTTATCGACCGTTGAACCTGAACTGGATAATGCCAGCGGAGGAACGAGAACTTACAACTATTGTCTTTCATGACAACACACGTATGTCTATACGCCGCATGTTACCATGCGGCTATTTTCATTTGTGTCTCTTCCGCCTCCACTAAGGGTTCAATTAATTGAATCTTTTAAAAAATTAGGAGGTTTTTTTATGTCCAACTTATCGCAAAAGTCTATTGAATCCCCGGTCATTCAACCATTCCCAGGAAGTCGTAAAGTCTATGTACAAGGCTCACGTGAGGATATCCGTGTGCCTATGCGAGAAATTGAATTATCCCCGACCATTAATAGCTTAGGGGAGACAGAGAATCCGCCAGTCCGAGTTTACGATACAAGCGGATTATATACAGACACGTCAGTGGCTACGAATATTAAGGAAGGACTTCCGGCTTTACGTCGTCATTGGATACTCGAGCGAAATGATGTAGAAGAATACATAGGACGGGAAATTAAGCCAGAAGATGATGGCTATAAAAGTGAGAATGAACCCGTCAATCGTGAAGTGTTCCCTGGATTAAAGAGAAATCCTTTAAGAGCGAAACCAGGCAAGAATGTGACGCAGCTTCATTACGCCCGCCAAAACATCATTACACCTGAAATGGAATTTATCGCCATACGTGAAGGGGTATCTCCGGAGTTTGTAAGGAAAGAAGTAGCAGAAGGAAGGGCGATCATCCCAGCGAATATTAATCATCCAGAAGCCGAGCCTATGATTATCGGTCGCCATTTCCATGTTAAGATTAACGCCAACATCGGTAACTCAGCGGTTACTTCCTCAATCCAAGAAGAAGTGGAGAAAATGACTTGGGCTACCCGTTGGGGTGCAGATACCATCATGGATCTTTCTACAGGGAAGAACATTCATACAACAAGGGAATGGATTGTCCGCAACTCTCCCGTTCCTATTGGTACGGTTCCTATTTATCAAGCATTAGAGAAGGTAAATGGAAAAGCCGAAGATCTTACCTGGGAAGTTTATCGAGATACGCTGATTGAGCAAGCAGAGCAAGGGGTGGACTACTTTACCATTCATGCAGGCGTACTCCTTCGCTATATCCCTCTAACCGCTAAAAGAGTTACTGGGATTGTATCGAGAGGAGGATCTATCCTCGCCGCATGGTGCTTAGCCCACCATGAAGAGAACTTCCTTTATACTCACTTCGAAGAAATTTGTGAAATCATGAAAGCCTACGATGTTTCTTTCTCCTTAGGAGACGGGCTTCGACCAGGCTCCATCGCTGATGCCAACGATGAAGCTCAATTTGCAGAACTGCAAACACTAGGGGAATTGACGAAGATCGCATGGAAACACGATGTGCAGGTCATGATTGAAGGTCCTGGCCATGTACCTATGCACAAAATAAAGGAAAATATGGACCTGCAACTAGAGATCTGTCATGAGGCTCCCTTCTACACCCTAGGGCCATTAACCACGGATATTGCTCCTGGATATGATCATATTACATCCGCTATTGGAGCAGCCATGATTGGGTGGTTCGGAACCTCCATGCTCTGCTACGTTACACCAAAGGAACATTTAGGACTACCCAATAAAGAGGACGTGAGAACGGGCATCGTTACCTATAAGATTGCTGCTCACGCCGCCGACTTGGCCAAAGGTCACCCTCATGCACAGAACCGAGACGATGCCCTTTCTAAGGCCCGTTTTGATTTCCGCTGGCGTGATCAATTCAATCTATCCCTAGATCCAGAAAGAGCGATGGAATATCATGATGAAACTTTACCTGCTGAAGGGGCAAAGAGTGCGCATTTCTGTTCGATGTGCGGTCCTAAATTTTGCAGCATGAAGATCACCCACACCATACGCGAGGAGTACGCCTTAGATGAGGGGATGAAGGAAAAAGCTAAAGAGTTTCGGGAACAAGGCAGTAAGATCTATGGCTAAACAGACGAATGGAAATAAAGCCATGGCGTTAATCGACGAGATGAAGGAGCTGGAAGAAAAAATTAGGCAACTCAAGATAGAGCTTGGAACTCTTCAAGCCGATTGTGTCCATGAGTTTGTCAGTAATCAGCTGATGAAGACTTGCCAGAAGTGCCTCCAGTCGGAGAGTATATATTACTAAAAAAGAAAAAAGCAGAGAAATCTGCTTTTTTTTTATTTGAACTATGAGATTTGGTTTTGTGCTTTCTTTTGTTCCCAACGTTGCATAATCTTAGGTAAGAATGGTGCCGTCAAGGATACACATACCGCGAAAACCACTTCTGCCACAACAATAATTTTCACAAACTCACTCATCATTTCACTCATGTAAATCCCTCCCCTTTGTTTACAGATTAAACCAAAGAAAAGACGAAGTCAACGATTTCTTCACAATATTGTCACACATTTTTCAGATAATGTTCATATTTAACCTAAAAATTCTCTTGATTTAATATAAATAAACTTTTTTAACCCATAAAAAACGAACGTTATAGGTTAACTGAATTTCCAGGAATGACTGTCCTATCAAATAAATAATCTTTAATAAGGAGTATAGAGCTAAAATCAGCCACAATCATGGGGAGGGTGAAACTATTATTGTAAATAAATATGACAATGAGCATGTGGATCTAAATGATGATCTGATTAAAATTAGAGAAGAGTTCGTAAAAGGAAATCTCACTTTGTTTTGTGGGGCTGGAGTTTCGGCAGATACCGGGATCCCCGTTTGGAATCATTTACTAAAGCAGTTATTAGCTGAGCTTTTTATTCAAAAGAATCATCAACTTCATATCTCCCAAGAGAAGCTAGCGGAAATTTACTTAGAATACTTTAAACGATCCCCTCTTATCATTCTTCAGTTCTTAAAGAATGAGCTTGGCCATGATTTTCTTAAGTTTGTTAGGCGAGCAATCTATCAAAATCCCCCTCAAAACAACGAGCTTATGGATGTTATTGTAGAGCTATGCAGACCTCAAAGAGAAAGAAAGTCGTTGCACTCCATCGTTACCTTTAATTTTGACGATGTCGTAGAGCAGAATTTAGAGAAAAATAAGATCCGGTATAAATCAGTATCTAAAGAGGGAGAGAGGTACTTGCCATCTGAGCTCCCCATTTATCATGTCCACGGATTTTTGCCTCGTGAGGGTGATCTCTCTGAGTTTAATATCGTGTCTAGTGAAGATGCCTACCATTCCCAGTTTATAGATCCATTCAGTTGGTCTAATCTCGTTCAGTTGAACTTATTAAATCAAAACTTATGCCTCTTCATTGGATTGAGTATGACAGATCCTAACTTACGCCGTTTGTTGGACGTATCGATGAGAAAAAAACCGGATAGGTTCTCAAAAAATCATTATCTCTTTAAGAAAAGGTATAAAGAAAACGAAATCCGAGAGCAGATCGCAGAGTTGGGGATTAAAGCTGAAAGTGATGAATATGTTTATTCTTTTATTAAGATGGCTGAGTTATTTGAAGAGCAAGACGCTAACAATTTAGGGTTGAACGTGATGTGGGTCAACGATTATCAAGAGATCCCTTGTATCCTTCGCAAACTAATGGATGACTAATTGTATAAGAAGAAAAAAAACGGTAAGATAGATGAAGGGATAGGGAAAGGTTGTGCATGCTATGAAATTTCTAGTCGCTATACTCATCATCGTACCAGCCATAGAAATCTGGGGGTTAATAACGGCGGGTCAAGCTTTTGGCTGGCTTCCTACATTAGCTCTCGTTATCCTAACAGGAGTACTTGGCGCATGGCTGGCCAAACAGCAAGGGTTACAGATCTTTCAATTAGCCCAAGCCCAATTGCAACGTGGAGAGCTTCCAGGTGAGGCTATATTAGACGGGATCCTCATTTTCGCTGGAGGATTGGTTTTACTAACACCTGGTTTTTTTACAGATGCCATGGGTTTCATACTTTTAATTCCCGCAACACGCGGCATGGTTAAGGTTTATGTAAAAAGATGGCTGCTGAATAATATCCAAAACGGTAAGATTTCCTTCTACGGCGGTAATTTTCGTAGATGGTAATTAGGATAAGGAAACGGAAGAGGGAGTCCCAAGTCGTGGGACTCCCTCTTCCGTTTCTATACAAAATGACTTAAAACATAAACCATGACTGGTATGGTAGACAATGATATCAGCGTTGAAAAAACGGTAGCGGCAGCTCCCATCTCCTCATCGGCAGCATACTTAGCAAATAGGATGGAGGCAACTGTAATCGTAGGCATCGTGGATTGGACAAGGACAACCTGGATCACATCCATCTCCAAGGTGAATAGATGGAGAAACAGTACCGTCAGGACTGGGAACAGGAGAAGCTTGCATACAATCGGGAGCCCCAACTGTGGCAGATGGATTTGCTTTTTCTTCTTCCATAAAGAGGGGACCAGCAGTCCAATATAGATCATGGCTAGTGGAGAAGCCAGGTGAGCTAGATTCTCTGTTAAGGTAATAAATATTTGAGGGGGTTGAACATTCAGATAAGCAATAAAGAGTCCAACTACAATAGCGATCATCGGAATATTAACCATACTCTTTAACGAAGAAAAGGAAAATCGTTGATGTTTCTGAAGCATGATCACCCCTACAGTCCATATGGTAAAATCCAGCCCTGCATCAAATACAGCAGCTAGGAGGGCACCCTTCGGACCAAAGAGAGCGGCACACAGAGGAAGTCCGATGAAGCCGGTGTTCCCAAGTCCGGACAGGATCGCCATCTCCTTCGCCTTCTGAGGGGAGGCGTTCATCATCCTAGCAAGTATCCAACCCAACCCTATGCCTAATACGTTGATAACGACAGAGATCAAAAAGATGATGGCGATTTGTTTGAAAACGTCCTGATCAATGGGAAACTGAAAAATACTAGCGAGAATAATGCATGGCATGGCAATATTAACAATGATTTGGATGAGGAATGTTCTGGTATCCTCGTTCCAAGTGATATGTCTGCTTAAGAGACAACCAACGCCAATCATAGCCCCCATGACTAAAATAGATTGAAAAACTGATGAAAATTCCATAGCATCCTCCGATAATGACAAGTTACAAGGTAAACGAAACTATCTTATCACAACGGTTGAATTTTGCCAATGGACTGAATACTGAAACGAGGGAGGAGGCGGTTTGATGATAGAAACAGTCTGAAGTAAAATAAGAGAAACAGCAAAAAGGGGAGATGTAAGGTTTATGCAATTCAAGCTAGAACGAATTGAAGATAAGGTTGAATTTTTCGAGGCCATGGACTTAAAAAGATTAGAAAAAATAATTGATGAACAAATTGAAAATAATAAGGCGCTGATGCTGCAAGTACATGCTGTTCAACATCAAGTCACTTTGGACGCTGCGACAGGGAAAAGGTTATATACTGCGGTCGTTCATTTTAAAGCCAAGCTATAAGGAATGAAGCGAAACATGACCAACCATCAAAAGCCCATCCTAGAAGTAGAGGATCTATGTGGAGGCTACTCCAAGAATAAACCCGTCTTGCATCATCTCCGTTTTCAAGTAAGAACAAATGAGATTGTTGGGCTCATCGGCCTAAACGGTGCAGGAAAAAGTACAACGATTAAGCATATTCTAGGTCTACTCGATCCGACATCTGGGAGCATCAGGATCAATGGCCTATCACGAGACCAACAACGTGAAGCCTATCAATCCCAATTGACCTATATTCCTGAAACACCGATTTTTTATGAGCAATTGACCTTATGGGAGCACCTGGAACTCACAGCCATGGCTTACGATCTACCAGAAGAAGAATGGGTGCCACGAGCTCAATTCTTGCTAAAACAGTTTCGGATGGAACCGATGAAGCACTGGATGCCTGACACCTTCTCTAAAGGAATGAAGCAAAAGCTGATGATCATCTGTGCGTTTCTGTCGGAGCCATCCCTTTATGTGATTGACGAGCCCTTCCTCGGACTTGATCCTCGTGCCATAAGGGCACTCCTCGATCTGATGAAGACTCGCCAGAAAGGGGGAGCGGGAATTCTGGTTTCTACTCATATTCTTCCAACGGCTGAGCTCTTTTGCGACCGTTTTGTGCTGCTTCATGAAGGTAGGGTGTTGTTGCAAGGAACACTAGGGGATCTAAGGGATCAAACCAAGTTGCCTGAGGCAACACTGGACGAAATCTTTATGCAGGTTACCGAGGTAAGACGAGATGATGAATAGGGTAAGAAAGTTATGGAGAGACCGAGCAGCATGGTTTTGGAATGATGCGATCCGTTACTTGAAAGTTATTCTAACCGGCTATATGTATGTGCCGATTATCCTACTCATTCTACTAGCCTTCTTCTATCATTATTTGTTACAAGCGGTACCTCAAGGGTGGAACTTCGGATGGATACTAGCCCCTGTTGTCGCCCTGGCCTTGACTCGCAGCACCGTGAGGACTTTCATCCAGATACCAGATCCCCTCTTTCTACTTCCAATGGAACGAAGATTAGGGGAGTACTTTCGACTAAGTTTTCTTTACAGTGGAATCACTCAAGGGATTGTATTGTTTTTCATCTTGTTGATCCTGTCTCCTTTGTACTACGCGAAGATATCTCCAAACTCGAGTGATTTTTATGGGGCATTTGCCATTCTGCTTCTCGTGAAGTGGACGAACATTGCAGCTACTTGGATCGACCTTCGTTTCCCTAGTGGAAAAAGAAGACTACATAGCCTCTTGCGAGGCATCTTGAACCTCCTATTGTGTCTTGACCTGTTTCTTGTCACGCTTGTACCTCAAGCCGTGCTCTTTGTACTCATCGTGATGGGAATAGGTTACTACTTATGGCAATGGAGAACTTCTCGTCTAAATTGGGGCCATCTCGTGGAGGAAGAAGGGAAAGCGCAAGCTAGCTTTTATTCTTTTGCTCAGTGGTTTATGGATGTGCCTCGTTATACGATTAAGATCAAGCGACACAGCTTCTGGATCCGCTTGCTTAACCCGTTGCCTAAGCAACGTAAATGGAGTCATTTGTACTTGTATTTAAGATCGTTTATCCGGTATGAGGATGTGTTCGGTCACTATTTGCGTCTAACATTGCTTGGAATGGTTTTTTTATGGTTTGCCCCTCATCTCATCTGGGCAGGTATTGTATTCTCCCTAAGTCTCATCTCCAATGCGGTTCAACTGATCAACAGCTGGAATCGCCTAAAGCTTAGCTTCTGGGATCATATCTACCCATTCCCGATGGAATCCAAGCGAAGAGGCTTTCAATGGAGCCTGATGATCTTTTTAATCATACAGGTAGTCCTTTTATCTATTAGTTTGTTTCCTTTTGGATTCCTTGTTCCGATTCTCTTTCTTACAATAGGGGTTATCTTCGCCTACATTACCACTTTTCTTGTAATGGGAAAGAAGATAACAACCAAAGAAGCCTAACACCCGACTTTAAGTCGGGTGTTTTTTCATGCACCCTTTCGTCGAGGCGGCATATGTATGTTATCAAATGGTATACAATATACAAAATAACCGATGTCACAAACCATGACATAACATAATAGAGGAACGAAAGGATGAAGAATGATGTGTGGAATTACAGGATGGATCAACTGGCAAAGAAACTTGAATCAAGAGAGAGAACTTGTCCGCAACATGACAAAAACTTTATATAACCGTGGCCCTGATGCAGAGGGAATATGGTTATCCGAGCATGCTGCATTCGGGCATCGTCGCTTAGTCGTCGTAGACCCTGAAGGTGGCGCCCAACCGATGACACGTCAATTAGGAGACCAGGAATATACCATGGTCTATAATGGAGAATTATACAATACGGAAGACATTCGAAGAGAGCTTATTGACCGTGGTTATCGTTTTCGTTCCCATTCCGATACAGAAGTTCTTCTGACCTCTTTTATGGAATGGGGAGAGAGGTGCTTAGAAAAACTTAATGGGATTTTTGCCTTCGCCATCTGGGATCAGGCACAGCAGCGATTATTCATGGCTCGCGATCGATTAGGGGTAAAGCCTCTTTTCTATACGCAGTCTGGAAGCTCTTTTCTCTTCGCTTCGGAATTAAAATCTCTTCTTGCGCATCCTGAGGTAGAACCCGTAATCGATCGAGAAGGTTTAAATGAATTACTCATAATGGGACCTTCACGAACACCAGGAAACGGGATATTCCGTGGAGTAAAGGAATTGCTTCCCGGTCACTATCTTACCTATGATCGCAACCAGCTTAAAACTGGGCCCTATTGGACATTAACAAGCAAACCCCATGAAGAAAACCTAGAAGATACCACGGAGCGAGTTCGAGAATTATTTATGGATAGCGTAAAACGACAGTTAGTCGCTGATGTACCGGTCTGTACCCTTTTATCTGGCGGTCTTGATTCTAGTGCCATTACCGCGATTGCAGCCGAGACTTACAAAGAAGAGGGAAAAGGTCCACTCCATACCTTTTCTGTCGATTATGTAGGGAATGAAAGATACTTTAAGTCTAACGAATATCAACCCAACGCGGATGCCCCCTGGATTAAAAGAGTATCGGATTATTTTGGTACTGTGCATCATTCTATTACCATAGATACGCATCAATTAGTAGACGCCTTGAAAGACGCTGTACGTTTAAGAGATTTACCTGGAATGGCAGACATCGATGCCTCCTTATACCTATTCTGTAAAGAGATTAAGAAAGAGGCTACCGTAGCCTTGTCAGGGGAGTGCGCCGATGAAGTCTTCGGAGGATATCCCTGGTTCCATCGGCCCGAGCTGTGGTCGGATCAACAGTTTCCATGGACGAGAAACATAGATTTTAAACTTGGATTTTATTCGAGTGAGGTAAAACAAGAGCTTACAAAGGGAAACTATATGGCTGAACGTTATCAGGAAGCTATTGCGGAGGTTTCGAAACTTGGGGGAGAGAAGACGTCAGAAGAAAAGGCCCGGGAGATGTTTCACCTCAATTTAACGCGGTGGATGCCAACGCTTCTGGATCGTAAAGATCGTATGAGCATGGGCGTAGGTCTTGAAGTACGGGTTCCATTCTGCGATCATAGACTAGTAGAGTATGCATGGAATATTCCGTGGGAGATGAAGACGAGTGGCGATCGGGAGAAAGGTCTGCTGCGACGTGCTTTGCAAGGCATTCTTCCGGATGACATCCTCACACGAAAGAAAAGCCCCTATCCTAAAACTCATCATCCAGCTTATCTTGAAGCAACGAAAAATTGGCTCCTAGAGATACTAGAGGATCCACACGCGCCTATCCAACCCTTGATTCATAAAGAATCGATTCAAAGCTTCATGAGGACAGAGGATCTAACAAATCTACATGTACCTTGGTTTGGTCAACTTATGAATGTGCCTCAATGGTTCGCTTATCTCGCTCAAATGAACACTTGGATGGAAGAATATAAGGTGAAGTTGGTCTAAAACAAACGTAAGGACGAAGTATCCATTGCTTCGTCCTGTTTTATTTTAACCTGTAAGGATATTCATCTTTATTTTCCATGCCATTTGTTCCTCATTACGAGGGTAATCAGCTTGTCTAATTGTTGGCTAAGCGAGATCACATCAGGGTGCTGAAAATTAAAGTTATGCTTTGCGGCCATTTTCTCAAGCTGTTCTTTCAATCTGTGAATTTCGTCATCCACATTGACTTGTGTAAGCACTTTAACGCCTTCTTCCTTTACTGTATTAGCAATGAGAATCAAGTACTAGTCTATAGTAATGGAAAAAGCGATAAATTTCGATTCTTTTTGCTCGTCATTTCATGACGATTCTCGACATATTCGCTTTATGAGGACATCAACAGCGTTCAAGTCGACAAGTCCCTCATACCATTTGCATTCGGGATCAATGACCTCATACGTATGGCCCGTCTGTTCCCCTTTAAGTAGAATAAATACTTGATTATGAATGGAAATCTCTACACCAATATCGAGAATTTCTCGATTATAGTCTTCTTTAATTCGCGAATGAGGAAACCACTCCTGAATGGCTTCAAATTCCTTTTTCTCTAGCTCAGATCTTGGCAAGACCATCCTATTCGCCCCTATCCCTGCGTTTTGGACTATGTTTATATAACTCTATCATACCATGTTTTTCTTGAGCTAACGATATAGGCTAAGAGTTTTGTTCACTAGACAAAGGCAGCGTGATTTCTACCTTTGTCCCTTGGCCGCGGGTACTATGGATTGTAATAGAACCGTTGTACATCTCAAGGATTCTTTTACAAATTACTAAGCCTAATCCTGTCCCATGTTTTTTCGAAGTAAAAAAAGGATGAAAAATTTTCTTCAGTACATCCTCTGGTATACCATCGCCAGTGTCCGTTATAACTAGGATACATTGATCTTTCACCTGATTCATCCCAATGGATAAGGTACCTCCATTCGGCATCGCTTCGAGTGCGTTCTTCGCAATATTTAAAATGACCTGTTTTAAGTGATCTTTCGAGCACCTTACCCATAGTGGAGCAGGGGTAGAGGTGTAGGACAGCTCAACATTAAACAGATGGGCTTCGGACTCCATAATGGGGACTAATTCTCCCAGTACATCGGAAATATTAATGTCTTTCGTCACTTGTACGGTCGGTTTCCCAAGCACAAGGAATTCAGAGACAATCGTATTAATCCGGTCTATCTCCTGTTGGATAACGGAAAAATAGAATTGATCCTGCTCATTCTTATGTCTCTCACTCAGAAGCGTGGTTAAGCCCTTTATCCCTGTCAAGGGGTTGCGAATCTCATGAGCCGTGCTTGCAGCTAGGCTGCCTATCAATTCCATTTTCTGCGCATCATTCTGGAGCTGTTCAAGTTTCAGACGCCTACGCAAGCGATCATACTGAACCAGGATAAACAGAATATGTGTAAAAACAAGACTTATGACAAGGGCCAAAATGAAATTATGAAGGAACCATTTCTCATCCTTACTAGGTAATCGAATAGCTACCTCCCAAGGGACTCGTCCCGTTGCTGCTGTGGCTAGAATAGGAGTAGCTTCTCGCTTCTCACGGCCCCATTCGATGAGCTGTTGTCCAGAACGATCATATACCAGGACATCCTCCTGATCTAAGGAACGACTAAGAAACTCTTGCATGACATCTAAACGAACACTCCCTATAAGTACACCCAGCACATGATCCTTGTGTACCACAGGGGTCGCAATGGAGACAATAAAACGCCCAGTTACTCTACCTAGATGAGCATGGGAAATGGCCGTTTGTTGAGTTTTCAGCGCTTCTTGAAAATAGTCTCGATCCTTTAAATTGATATTCTGGGGCAGAGGATTGGTGCTGATTAGAATATCTCCTTTGGGATGGGTCCAATAAAACCCTGAAAATCTAGCATCCTTCATTTTCGTTTGATCTAGTAAATAACCAATATGAGCCAGGTCTCCCTGTTGCAATTGAACCATCATGGCCATGGTTTCTAATCGCCCAATCGTTTCGCCTATAAAACTGTCAATGTTCATAGCATGGAATCCTGCATACCGCTGGGCTTCTTGCTGAATTTTTTCAGTTTCTTGATCCGACTTATATTGAATATAGAAGAAACAAAAAAGTAGAGATGGAATAATAACAATGAACAGATAAAAGAAAATATGAGTAATCCATTTATGCTTAGTCACGGATGTGCTTCTCCTTATAGACAAACTACAAGTAACATTATACATTTTATCGGTTTGAGATCATACCAAAAAATCCTTTCTCTCAGTAATTACCTAAGAAACATGTTTAACTGGCAAGCGTGGAATGCTAAGGAAATGAAAGTGAGGGATTACATTATGCAGGTTCACCAAGGCGTAAAATCTCTAATCGGAAACACCCCCATCATTGAGTTAACGCAGTTTCCTTTGCCAAATCAGGTTCGTTTATTTGCCAAACTGGAGTACTTTAATCCGGGAGGAAGCGTGAAGGATCGCTTAGGCATAGAGTTAATCCGGGATGCAGAGGAAAAAGGACTTCTAAAAGAAGGCGGAACGATTGTCGAACCAACAGCGGGCAATACGGGGATTGGACTTGCCTTGGCTGCTGTCGGGACAAGCTACCGTGTCCTATTCGTCGTCCCGGAGAAATTCTCCCAGGAAAAACAGGAACTAATGAGAGCCCTTGGAGCAGAGGTGATCAACACCCCCACCGAGCTAGGAATTAAAGGGGCTATTGAAAAAGCGAAGGAACTCGAAATAGAGTTAGGTGCATACTGTCCACAGCAATTTGCGAATCCCGCCAACCCCATGGCCCACTATAAAACAACGGGACCAGAGATCTGGAATCAAATGGAGGGTCATATCGATATATTCATTGCCGGTGCGGGTTCAGGCGGCACCTTCATGGGATGCGCCCAATATCTAAAGGAGCAGAACCCCAAAATCAAGACTGTCATAGTCGAGCCAGAAGGCTCCATTCTCGCCGGGGGAGAATCAGGTCCCCATAAAACAGAAGGAATTGGAATGGAGTTCTTGCCCACGTATATGGATCCAAGCTACTTTGACGAGATTTATTCCGTACTCGATCAAGACGCGTTTGCCCTTGTCGCCCAATTAGCTAGAAGAGAAGGGGTACTCGTTGGCAGTTCTTCCGGTGCAGCCTTGTATGCGGCCCTGCAAGAGGCGAGAAAAGCCAAACCAGGAAGCCACATCGTAACCCTCTTCCCGGACAGTAGCGAGAGATACTTAAGCAAGAAAATTTATCAAGGAGGTATTTGATGTCATGAGAATGAAGACCAAATTGATTCATGGCGGTATCGATGGAGACCCCCAAACAGGGGCCGTGGTTGTACCCATTTATCAAGTAAGTACATATAAGCAAGAGGGAGTAGGCCAACACAAAGGTTATGAATATTCAAGAACCGGCAACCCTACTCGATTTGCGGTTGAGAAATACATAGCTGAGATTGAAGGTGGTGTTCGAGGATTTGCGTTTAGTTCAGGTATGGCTGCTTTGTCCTCGATCATTATGTTATTTAACCAAGGAGATCATGTGGTGTGTGGGAATGACGTCTATGGGGGGACCTTCCGGGTCTTAAGCAAAGTGTTTAACCGAATGGGAATCCAAGCCAGTTTTGTGGATACAAACGATGTAGCCCAGATGGAAGCTGCGATTCAAGATACGACCAGAGCGATCATGCTAGAGACTCCAAGCAATCCTCTCATGACGGTAACGGATATCCAAGCTGTATCTCAAATTTGTAAAGCAAGAGGGTTAAAACTGATTGTCGATAACACCTTTATGACTCCTTATTGGCAAAATCCGCTTCACTTAGGGGCAGATATTGTCTTTCACAGCGCCACGAAATACCTAGGAGGCCACAGCGATGTGGTAGCCGGCTTAGTTGTGGTCAAGGATGAATCGGTTGGGGAAGAGCTTCACTTTATCCAGAACTCCGTGGGTGCCATTCTCGGTCCCCATGACTCCTGGCTGCTGCTTAAGGGCATGAAAACCTTAGGAGTAAGGATGGAGGAGCACGAACGCAATGCCAATCAAATTGCAGATTGGCTGAATCAGCGAAAAGATATTGCTAAAGTTTTTTATCCCGGCTTAGCTGATCATCCTGGTCATGATATCGCCGCGAAGCAAGCTCGTGGGTTCGGGGGTACGTTTTCCTTTGATGTCGGCAGTGGGGAGCGTGCAGATCAAGTCTTACGGAAGGTGAAGTGGTTTACGTTAGCGGAAAGTCTTGGAGCGGTGGAAAGTCTCATTTCTGTTCCGGCTCGCATGACCCATGCTTCTATTCCAGCAGAACGACGGGCACAGCTAGGGATTACCGATGGATTAGTGCGAATTTCCGTCGGGATCGAGGATGTGGAGGATTTGATTGAGGATTTGGAGATGGCATTGAGGTAGGGCGTTCTTCGGAGCGCTTTTTTTATTTACTCCGGAGAGAGATAAACTCGGGGTTATTCTGACAAAACTCTCCCGTGTTCAAACAAAATTCAAACAACCCCTCTCCAACTAACCTACCACACAGATCGAGCTGCTACTACCCAGCACAATAAAAAGCCGCTCTCAGCCTGAACCGTTCCTATTTTTTTACTCAGGAACATTTTTTTAGGAATGCGAATATATTTTGACTAAGGGAAACATTTAAAGTGAGGTGAATATCGATGGGAAGAATGGGCTCCGTCCAACGCATTGAAAAATTTACAGGTGTATTGTTTCGTTTAGGCTTCTTAACACCCGAAGAAGAGCAAGAAATTCGCGAGAAGATCGAACAGCTCAAGGGTCAAAACAGATCCCGATAAGCAATTTTGCACCAATTGAACATCTTTCTCATAGGCTGATAACACAAAAAACGAAATTTACTTGCCATTTGTTTACCTTAGGCAACTTAATTTGTAGATAGAAACTTACTTAACGAAAAGAATGGAGGAGAAAGAGACATGACTCGTCTCAAACTGGTGGCCATGAGTCTGCTTCTTATCGCTGGCTTATTTCTCACGGCCTGTTCCACAACAAACAATAACACCCCTTCCGCACAGGACAATACCATTCAGGTGACCGCAACCACGGGGATGATTGCAGATATTGCTGCCAATGTAGGAGGTGAATTCGTTACGGTGAATGCCCTAATGGGACCGGGCGTTGATCCTCACTTGTATAAAGCCTCTCAAGGAGACATTGCCAAACTCGAAGAGGCGGACATCATCTTATACAATGGGCTGAACCTAGAAGGGAAAATGGCCGACATCTTTGTCCGAATGGCAAGCAAGAAGCCAGCTGTTCAAGTCACAGAACTCATTGACGAAGGAGCCTTGAAGGAGCCCCCAGAGTTTGACGGACATTACGATCCGCATGTCTGGTTTGATGTGCAGTTGTGGATGAAGGTGGTGGAACGAGTACGGGATGCCTTCATCGAGCTTGATCCCACTCATAAGAATGGTTATACAGAAAACGCGGCAGCTTACTTGAGCCAGCTTGAAGAGCTCGATCAATATGCAAAAGAGCAATTAGCGCTAATTCCTAAGGAATCTAGAGTGCTCGTAACCGCCCACGATGCCTTCGGGTATTTAGGAGATGCCTACGATCTGGAGGTTCTGGGCTTACAAGGAATAAGTACAGATGCAGAATACGGTCTCGCTGATGTTCAAGAGCTCGTCGATCTCTTAGCACAACGAAACATCAAAGCGGTCTTTGTGGAGTCTAGTGTTTCCTCGAAAGCGATTGAGGCCGTGGTAGAAGGAGCAAAGAAAAAAGGGCATCAAGTCACCATTGGTGGAGAACTATTTTCGGATGCCATGGGGGATAAGGGAACAGAGGAAGGCACCTACATCGGGATGGTCCGTCACAATATTGATACCATTGTGTCTGCCTTGAAATAGATGGGAGGAAAAACAAAATGCAGCCAGCTGTTTCGATAGAAAACATGACGATCGCTTATCATAAAAAACCTGTCTTG
Organism: Ammoniphilus sp. CFH 90114; assembly: GCF_004123195.1. Classification (NCBI taxonomy): domain Bacteria; kingdom Bacillati; phylum Bacillota; class Bacilli; order Caryophanales; family Paenibacillaceae; genus Ammoniphilus; species Ammoniphilus sp. CFH 90114. The sequence continues at coordinate 70,844 of NZ_SDLI01000012.1, read as the reverse complement.
CGTGAAGTCAGCTTTGATGTACCTGAAGGAAAATTGATTGGTATAGTCGGCCCCAATGGGGCCGGAAAATCCACCTTAATTAAAGGAGCCTTAGGGTTAGTACCCCTAGCCTCGGGCTCCGTTCAAATCTATGGGTTACCCTATAAGTCCCAACGAAAATTGGTTGGCTATGTGCCACAAAGAGAGTCAGTAGACTGGGATTTCCCTACGAATGCCTTAGATGTAGTCATGATGGGGCGATACGGCCATGTCGGTATGCTGAAGTGGCTTCGCTCTCATGATAAAGAGATTGCTCTGAATTGCCTTGAAAAGGTAGGCATGGCTGACTTTGCCGACCGGCAGATTAGCCAGCTATCAGGCGGTCAGCAGCAGCGGGTATTTCTAGCAAGGGCCTTGGCTCAAGATGCCAAAATCTACTTCATGGATGAGCCGTTTGTTGGGGTGGATGCCGCAACCGAAAAAGCAATTATCGCCTTACTCAATGAGTTGAAGGCTCAGGGAAAAACCGTTTTAGTCGTCCATCATGACCTACAAACGGTAAAAGAATATTTTGATTGGGTGCTTCTGATCAATATGAGAAAGATCGCTTTTGGACCGACAGAAGAGGTATTTACCCACGATAATCTACAAAAAACTTACGGAGGCCGTCTGCACTTAACGAGTGAAGGGCTCACGGCCATGTCACAAGGGTAGGGATGGAAAAGTGGAATTTGTAGTTCATCTATTCGACAATCCGAATGCTAGTTGGGTCATCACCGGTTGCTTACTACTTGGACTGAGCAGTGGAGTATTAGGATGCTTTGCCTTGTTTAAGAAATACAGCCTGATGGGGGACGCTGTGGCCCACGCTGCTCTGCCTGGAATCTGTTTAGCCTACATGTTATACGGTACGAAGTCAATTGGCTTGTTTATGATTGGAGCTAGCCTGGCTGGTTTACTTGGAGCCTTGTGTATTGGTCAGATCTCTGCCCATACGAAGATTAAACCTGATACAGCGATGGCTGTCATCTTGACTGGATTCTTTGGGATTGGGATCGTGCTACTCACGAAGATCTCTCAGTCTGGTAATGCCAGTCAGAGTGGACTTGACGCTTTTTTATTCGGTAAAGCCGCCTCTCTAGTTGGGATTGACGTGCAGGTCATAAGCGTAGTAGCTTTCATTTTGCTCGCTGTCACCTTTTTCTTGTTCAAAGAGCTGAAGCTGCTTTGCTTCGATCCCCAATTCGGTAAAGGCATCGGATTACCCATGGGAGCCTTGAACACACTGCTCATGCTGATGATCGTTCTTGCCGTAGTCATTGGTCTTCAAGCTGTTGGTGTCGTCCTCATGGCTGCCATGTTAATTATACCGTCCGTGGCCGCCCGTTATTGGACAGAAAAACTGAATTACATGGTCATACTATCTGGAACATTCGGCGCTCTTTCCGGCATTCTCGGCACCATTCTCAGCGCTTTAACACCTAACCTGCCAACAGGTCCCGTGATCGTCCTGGCAGCAACCTTTATGTTTTTCCTGTCTCTACTGTTTGCACCAGAGAGAGGACTGCTAGCTAAATTGCTTCGTCATTTGAAATTGAGAAAGAAAATTGTATTGGAGAACATCCTCCAGTCCCTCTATGATTTAAGTGAAAAGGATTACGTCAAAGGAAAGTCCCCTCATACCGGTTATACCATCGCTCAGATGAAACATCTCCGTCCTCACCACCAGACAGATATCGAGAAGGGGCTTCATGATCTAAGAAAACAAGGGTTGGTTGTAAACACCACAGAGTCCTCGAAAAACAATTGGTCGCTGTCTGAAAGGGGGCTGCAAGTGGCTTACAGTATCACTCTTAACGATAGACTTTATGAAATGCTGCTTATGAATCAAGCACAATACGGCTCCATCCAAGTGGATCAAGAGAAGGGCAGAATTCAAGACCAAGTGTCGGAACAAACTTTACACGAACTACAAGGCCTTCTGTCGGATTATAACCGCAAACCCCAATTAATCCCTCAGCTCGCCTATAAGTTTGACAAAAAATTTAGAGATTATTACGAGGGTGCCCCTTCGAAAGGAGGAGACGTATAATGAGCCACGGAGCCTGGATCATTCTCATTGGTTCTTTAGTTGCCTCCTCCTGCGGATTTATCGGATGCTTCTTGATTTTGAGGAAAATGTCCATGCTTGGAGATGCCATTAGTCATGCCATCCTCCCAGGCATCGTTCTCGCCTTTTTAATCAGCCAAAGCATGGATGGCATCGTCATGTTGGTTGGAGCCACGATTGTAGGATTACTTACTGCGTTTTTTATACAAACCTTACACAATAGTGGCGTACAGTCTGACGCGGCGATCGGCGTTACCTTTACCGCTTTATTTTCCTTTGGGGTAGTCCTTGTTTCTCTTTACACCTCACAAGTACACCTGGATCTTCAACACGTATTATACGGGGAGATTGCCTATGCACCGTGGGAATTAGTAACACTTGCGGGCATCGAATGGCCAAGAGCGGTCTGGATGATGGGCGGTGTGTTTATCCTTACGATGTTGCTTGTCGGGCTCTTTTATAAGGAGATCAAACTTGCTTCCTTTGACTCTCAACTCGCAGCCGCTCTTGGTGTCCCCGTAGTCCTCATCCATTACCTTCTCATGGGTTTGGTTTCCATGAACACGGTCGCCGCTTTTGAAAGCGTAGGCGCCATCTTAGTGGTGGCGATGCTCGTCACTCCGGGTGCTACGGCCTACCTATTAACCGACCGATTAAGTCGTATGCTTCTTTTAAGTATAGGTTTTGGAACTCTGGCTTCCTTCGGTGGCTACTACACAGCCGTATTATGGGATGTTTCCATATCCGGTTCCATCTCCTGCATAGCTTTGCTGCTGTTTGTCCTAGCCTTTTTCTTTTCTCCTCGTGAGGGTCTTGTCTCAAAATGGCTGTCCAATAAAAAGCTGCAAAAAGAACATACGATCAAAGCTTAATGGGTAAGAATAGAAGGAGTCTATAAGATTCCTTTTTTTTCTTCCCTTTTTCTATAGAGTGGTGGTAAGATAATGGACATGAACCTTTTGGAGATTTGCCAATATTAAAATATGTAGAGAAACGTAGGAGTGAGAGACGTGAAAGAACTAATCAAGCGAGCCCACAACTTTAGTGCTGGTCCATCTGCCTTACCATTGGAAGTACTACAGAAAGCCCAAGAGGAACTTACTGATTTTAGAGGAAACGGCATGTCCGTTATGGAGCTAAGCCACCGTAGTGCCGCATTCGAAGAGGTGCACAATCAAGCGATTGCTACCTTGCGTTCCTTATTGTCTATTTCAGAAGACTATGAAGTTCTTTTCCTTCAAGGAGGGGCAAGCCTTCAATTTAGCATGGTCCCTATGAACTTCCTGCAACCGGACAAGTCCGCTGCCATCGTCATGACTGGAGCTTGGTCCGAGAAGGCACTCGAGGAAGCCAAGTACTTTGGTCAGCCTTATGAGGCCGCTAGCACGAAGGCAGAGAACTATCGTCGTATCCCAACCTTTGACGAACTTAAGTATAAGCCATCCGATGCTTATGTCCATATTACGTCTAACAACACCATCTTCGGTACGCAGTGGAATGATTTCCCCGACACGGGAGATGTTCCTTTAATTGCGGATATGTCAAGTGACATCTTGTCTAAGCCATTTGATGTGAACAAATTTGCCTTAATCTACGCTGGAGCCCAGAAGAATTTAGGACCATCCGGTGTTACTGTTGTCATCATCCGTAAGGATATGATTGATAAAGCGAACAAAAACATCCCAACAATGCTGCGCTACAGCACACATGCTAAGAACAACTCTTTATACAATACCCCGCCAACATTCGGGATCTATATGCTTGGACAAGTGTTAGAGTGGGCCCAGGGAATCGGTGGCTTAGAAGCAGTCGCAAAACGCAACCAAGAGAAGGCAGCTCTTATTTACGACGCCATCGATGCCAGTCAGGGCTTCTATGTAGGACACGCTGAGCCAAACAGTCGTTCGCTTATGAATATTACCTTCCGTGTAAGTAATGAAGAACTAGAGAAGAAGTTCTTAGCTGAGGCGAAGAAGGAAGGTTTTGTGGGTGTGAATGGACACCGCTCGGTTGGCGGTTGCCGTGCTTCTACTTACAATGCTGTACCTTATGAATCTTGCTTAGCTTTCCGCGAGTTTATGCTTCAGTTCCAGAAGGTTAACGGATAGTATCTTTTAAACCGGATATCTTTCACACGAGTGAAAGATATCCGGTTTTTTCATCTTTCCTATTTCTTAGGTCACGGGACATTCATAGTCGAACATAGGATGTACCACGAGGACAAAGAAAGAGGAAGGAAGATAAGCCATGATCCAACAGCCGAAAAAACTTGCCTCATTCCTACGTTTGGTGGGGGAGCAGATGGAAGATCGCTATGGTGATCAACACATCTCGACGATTCTGCATGGAGGAATCGTATTAAATGAATTCACACTGAAGTTTAGCGATATAGACCTGATTGTCGTATTGACTCAAGTTACACCGAATCAAGTTCATGATTTGGTTAGCCTATGGAAGGAATGGTCGACGAAGCATCCCTTCGGAGAGAAGCTGTGGATCAATCTCATAGGTGAAGATCTTTTAGAGACAAACCGCGGAGCAGCTTGGACGATTAGTAAAAAAGGGGTTCGTCCGGTTCACGGTATGCCTATTGATGGTATGGAGCTCCACACCTTGCTTCATCGTGGAAAAACCTTAAAAGGAAAAAACATCATTTCTCGTTTTCCCAGGTTGCCTAAAGATTATCAAATTCAAGAATTAGATACCTTCTTACGTGTTCTCGAAACCTACTCCATGACTTCGCCGCTTCAGCCCCAAAGGCATCAGTCTGAACCCATTGATGATGATATCGGAATCATCCTCTCCTTTCCACGATACTTATACAACCTGCAAACCGATAAAATACTAACAAAATGTCATGCTGCCAAGTGGTATGGACAAAAGTCTAAACCGTTTCGAACCGAACTCTTAACCCTTGCCCGCTACCGCTTAGCCCCGCAAAAAGTCAGTAGCGAAACGATCTTTTCCATCTATAGAAAGGTCCCAGAGATGGTGCCCTACTTTTGGAATGAATATTTCAAGCACCTCGGGATAAACCTTTCCATCCCTCAACCTGTCATAACTCCTACACAAGTCCATTATCAAGAAACCTTCTATGCCATTCGGTCGGGTCTACAGGCGAGGAGACTTTGAATTCCTTTCTCCTGGTCTTGAGAAAAATAAATGATGTTCCAACCCTGATAACGATCACGCCATTCGTTAGGCCTGAGTTTAAAGGCAGGGTTCATCTGAGGATGGGTTCCCGAAGTCTCATAAAAGGTCTCCATAAACAGGAACCCTCCCGGCTTAACTGTGTCTTCAAGCCTCTGAAGCAACTGACGATCGAGAAAATAAGTCACCACCACCAAATCATAAGCCCTTTCCGGCCACTCTATATGATCTAGATCTACCTGTTTGGCGGTAATGGACAACCCGTCTTCTTTGGCTCGAGCTCGAAGATAATCAATTGCAACATCCGAAACATCGAGCGCAGTCATGCGATAACCTAGATTCGCTAAGTAAAGGCTATTCGACCCGAGTCCACAGGCAACATCTAAGCCCTCACCTCCGACAAGATGGGTGGACAGGGCCCGCAGTGTTCCATTTCCTATTGGAACACTATCGTTGTTGATCTTCTCTTTATATTTTTCATTCCACTTCTGTCGGTCTTGTTCAGCCATCATTTCTCACCTCCGAGAGTATTAATCATTGATGCTTGGATAAGTTTCTACTATACTTTAACAGTATAGGAAAAAAGATGATAAAACAACGAGGAGAGCACAAGTATGTCATGGACTAGGACACTCATGGGACTCTGGAAAAATCATGAGGAAACAAGTGAACATTCCCCATCTCCGAAATTAAGAACCCCTTACTATAATATCCGTAAGGAACAAGTGATCGAGACTGTCCTCAAGACATTATCCACACTGCCTGATTGGAGCATTATTCATAAGGATCTGGAACGGGGGGAGATTATGGTGGAGAAGAGGCATCCATTGTTTGGGAGTGAAGATATTGTGATTTCCGTCTATGGCGTCTCTGGGTCTGAATCGGCTCTTGACATCGTTTCAGCTAAGCGGGGAGCAGGAGGAGATTTCGGTTCGAGTTATCGAAACATTACAACATTTTTAAACAAACTACATAAAGAAATCAAACCCAAATAGAAAGTGTGGAACATAAGAGTTGAAAGCAGAAAAATTTTTTACCCATCCGTTAGGAATTATCCTTGCTGCCAGTGGAGCCACTTTTCTCTGGGGGAGCTCGTTTCCTTTTATTAAGTTGAGCTATGCCGAGCTTGACATTGGGCAGGGAGAAACCTTTGAGCAGATCTTATTTGCTGGCTATCGATTTATCTTGGCTTCCCTTCTTATCCTTCTCTTTATGCGCTTCATAGGAAGGTCAGCTCGTTTAAAGAAGTCTACTATTCCACAATTAACAAGAGTAGGGTTATTTCAAACTCTCCTGCAGTACCTGTTCTTTTATGTTGGATTAAGCTATAGCACAGGAATTCAGGGGTCTATTATCGCAGGAACGACTTCTTTTTTCCAGATCATCATCGCTCACTTTCTCTATCAGAATGACCACTTAAACTGGCGAAAGGTCACAGGGCTTATTATTGGCTTCTCCGGTGTAGTCATGGTTAGTTTGACGAAAGGAAGCTATCATTTTAGCTTTGGTATAGGAGAAATCTGTTTACTCATTGCCATGTTTTGCGGGGCTATGGGGAACATCCTTGCCAAGAATGAGGCCGCTCGTCTAGATATTCTTTATATGACCTCCTATCAGATGCTGCTTGGAGGGATCGGTTTAACTCTTGCAGGTGGGATTGTGGCAGGCTTTCTGCCTTTCCCTATTACCGGATTTGCGGTCCTTGTCCTCCTTTATTTGTCCTTTCTTTCCGCGGCAGCCTTTGTCCTCTGGAATAATGTCATGAAGTATAACAAGGTGGGACATATCTCCATGTACTTATTCCTGATTCCGGTCTTTGGCGTTACCTTATCGGCGGCCATCTTAGGTGAGCCTTTGCATGAGTTAGTCCTATTAGCTCTAGCTTTGGTTGTCGCTGGGATTGTCATTGTGAACCGCCCTCATGCAGAGAAAACTGTGAAGCTAAAAAGAGAAGCAAGATCCTAGAGAAAAAGGAGAGAAACGAGTGACTATGCTCAAGGAAAACCATATCTTAACCGAAATTCACAGGGGCGTCGGTTGGATTACCCTCAACCGGCCTCGTGCCTTGAATGCTTTATCCTATGAGATGGTAACGGAGCTTGAACAGATCTTTATGAATTGGAAGGATGATGATCAAGTATCGCTGATCTACCTCGAAGGGGCAGGGGAGAGAGGACTCTGTGCAGGTGGAGACATTCGATCCCTTTATGATAGGAGAGACGCCGATATTATCCCGTTCGCCACTCCTTATTTTCAGAGTGAGTACCGGATGGACTATCTGATCCATCACTATCCCAAGCCCGTTATAGCCATCATGGATGGCTATGTCATGGGTGGCGGAGTAGGCATCTCGAATGGAGCCTCCTTGCGTATGGTTACAGAAAAAACGAAGTGGGCCATGCCTGAGATGAACATTGGTTTCTTTCCAGATGTCGGGGCGAGTTACTTCTTAAGTCAGATGCCTGGGTCATTCGGCACCTATCTCGCTTTAACGGCCGAAACGATTACCGCAGCTGATGTCCTCTTCCTTGGTGCAGCCGATTACTACGTGCAGAGCGAGCGTCTAGCAGACCTCAAGCAAGCGGTTCAACAAGAGGATTGGACAACCGTAGATTCTCTAGAGCAAGGGCTAGATAGGCTCGTGAAGAGATTTTCAGAGTCCTCTCCTTTATCCTCAACGCTTAAGCAGGCTCAGGACAAAGTGAATCATCATTTTTCCCTTGGAACGATAGAAGCTATTCTACAATCTCTCAAGCAAGCCGCGAAGCTTGGAGACACATGGGCGGAGGAGAAAGCAAGAACCTTAGAGGAGAAATCTCCCACTTCTCTTAAAATTGCCTTAGAACAAATAAAGCGCGGACGGACCCTCTCCTTAGGGGAGTGCTTCCAAATGGAAATTAATCTTGGTATGAACTTCATGGTCAGTGACGATTTCCACGAAGGGGTACGAGCCGTTGTCGTTGACAAAGACCGCAGGCCTCGCTGGAACCCACCAACATTAGAAGAGGTAAGCGAGGAAGACGTTCTTCGCTATTTCCACTATGATTGGGGGAAAGAAGGCAACCCTTTGAAGATGTTAAAGTAGTAAAATAAAAAGGCAGGCTCGTTTTAGAGCTTGCCTTTTTATTATGAAGAAGAGGGGAGAAACGGTATCCTCACCTCAAAGCAGGTCATATGATCCTTGCGATAGACGTTAAGTTCTCCACCGTATTTTTCGATGGTCTGTTTTACAATAGGTAATCCTGAACCTCTGTTGTTTTCGCCATAGGTGGGCTTGGTTGAAAAACCGAGTTCAAATAAACGATCGAGATGCTGAGGCGGAATTTCATCTCCTGAATTATCTACCCGAAAATAATAGGACTCTGGTTCACGCTTTAAGGTGATGTGGATCCTTCTTTGCTCGTAAGGGAGCTTCAGCACTTCGTCTAACGCATTATCAATTAAATTGCTGTATATCTTTATTTGGTCTAACGATGGAATAAAATCGAAAGGATCAGCTTCAATAACACATCGCAGTTGAACTTGATTATTCTCGGCGGTGAGGAATTTAGAATGGAAAAACACGCTTAATTCAGGGTTTTTAATATCCATAGACTCCCTAATCCGATTCACTTCTTTCGTAATGTCGGTTAAGTAATCCAACGCTCTGTCAGGACTTCCAATTTGGATTAATCCTTTGACTACGCTCATATGATTGTGAAAATCATGACGAATCGATTCGACACTTGTCATTAATTTTTTTAATTCCTCATGATAAGCGGACTGGGTGAACGTCACCTCTTCGTTGGCTTGACGATTAATCTGATGAATCATGTCTCCCATTCTCTCCGTCATGTCGTTCAATTGCTTTCCGAGCCACTCGAATTCATTCTTATTCGAAATCGATAGACGAGAGGAGAAATCCCCCTTGGATACCCGTTTAATATGCTGAATAATGGCTTCCATAGGTCTAAGTTGTTGTCGGGTAATCCATTGAATCAACAATAAAATAATCATAATCGTCAAAGCGCTAACGACAAACGTTACGAGATAAGATTGAGTCTTCAACCTATCGTATTCACCCATGTCCATAACCAGCATCATCATGCGATCAACGGGGGAATCAGCAGTTGGTATTTTGATATAGTACTTTTGGTAATGACGCCCGTCCTCCGCTATGCCAGGAGCATGTTCTCCTGTAAAGTTAATGGAGTGAGAGGTGGCATTTGAATCTTGATAAAGGGCTTGAACGATCTCTTTATCCTGTTTCAAAGAGAATGTATTGTTTCCATAGAGAACAGGAAGGTCCACCTTCGTATCATGAATTTCAGAAACAGGATTTAAGAAGGAATTCACATTAATGACTGATATTTCTTTTATATGGTTGTTATCTAACATCGTATTAAGTAAGCGAACGGTGTGATCGTCATTTTTGAGATCCGTGGCTATAATAAAAGGCGCAATAATAAAGTCTGTTTCACCGTTATAATAGTAAGCAAACTTGTAAAGTTCTTCACCCTTTTGTGTTTCCGAATCTACGAGCGGACCTATCCAGCCGTTCGAGAAGCTTCTGCCACTCGGTACGTCAAGCGGCTTACGCTCCCAGAGTTGGGTAAACGCCGTATGCCAAAAACCCCAATCTGTTCCCGTCTTATATCCGATCTCCTTCGGGTTGGTAGACATCGCGAACAAGAAGTTTCCATCCTCTTGCCGAGTCATTAATGTGATATCCTCTACATTCCATTCTTTACTCAAGATTCTTAAATCATCGCTGGTAATATCCCTGATGTCCTTGCCTTTTAATTCGTTTGCAATAGATTTTGCGCTTATGTACAGTCTTTCATCATACTTTTGTTCTAATTGTTCATCTAGTCTTTTCGTTATATTAATACTTTGACTAAGCATCATAGCCTTCGTTGTCACATCTTCTTCAATGTAACCTACTCCCAGATGATCAATTAATTCCTTCATGAGAAAGGAAGCAAGTACTCCTATTAATAACAGAAGGATGGTTACCATACTATTTATTCGACTAACTAGCCGATGACTTTGTTTCATTTTCACAGATGTTCTCCTACTCCTTGGCACGTGTAAATAAAGGTCGATTTTTGTTGAACTACAAGATAGTTCTATTATATAGCAGAGTAGGGTGAAAGGTATCATTTTTGTTTATTAAATATTGATTAAGAGAAATATAACTCCCTATCGAAAGCAATCAATAGGGAGATTGAATTCTAGAGCTTACGATGTCTTTCCACGTGCGGCTACCTTCCATACTGCACTCACAACACCTCTAGAAACGACGTGAACCTCATTCGTTAGATTGGCTACTGGACAACTATGATTAGGGATAATTTCAATAATATCTCCGACTTGAAGTTTAGTCGCACCCTGTACTATAACAATTCCATGTTCCTCTGATAAACGAGCAATTGTGCATTCAGGGTGACCCACTACTCGGCCATAGCCCGAGACTCCTGTGGTTCCGTGCGCTCCTTGATCAAGGGCGAACGTCTTGGCACCCGCATCAATGATGAACCGATCTTCAGCAGGTTTACTCACAATTCTTGTCGCCACTCGGAGTGCACATTGATCTTGCGTGGCCACACCTAGACGAATTTGGGTGAGATCGTTGAACACATAGTTTCCTGGGCGAATTTCTGTAACGCCTTCAACCTGACCGGAAATTCTCACCGTGGGAGTGGATCCAACACTCACCTCTGGGGCCGCCAGGTCTGCCTCCCGCAGAAGCTGGGCCGTCTCTACCATGATCGTTCCTTCCTGAAGAGCTATCTCTCTGACTTGATCAATTCCTGTTGCCCCATAGGCATGGCCCGCATGAGTCATGATCCCTTGAAGCCTTATTCCAGGAAGCTCGGCCAACTCACGGTATAAAGCTAACGCATCTTGGCCAGGAAGTACACCGCAACGCCGTAGTCCTGAATCCATTTCCATGAGCACTTCAAATTGTAAATTACGCTCGTTAGCGTATTGTGAAAGCTCTAAGGCCTGCTCTCGACCGTCCACGACAGTCATGACCTTAGCTATTTTTCTCAATTCCTCTAAGCGCTTCAACTTCTCCTTGCCGATGATTGGATAGGCGATAAGGATGTCTGTTATTCCGTGAGCTGCCATCACCTCGGCTTCTCCTAATTTAGCTGTTGTCACGCCAACAGCTCCAGCGGCTAGCTGCATCCGTGCGATCTCGGGAATCTTATGTGTTTTAATATGAGGGCGGAGGGCAAGATGATACGTTTTAGCGAAAACCGCCATATCATGAATATTTTTTTGCAAAATCTCCTGATGAACAAGAACAGCAGGGGTATCAATAGGGTGATGAACCCAATGATTTGGCATAGGCCTAGCTCCTTTTATTGGAAAGTTTCTACGCTTATTTTAACATAAATTTCTCCGCAGTTAGACGCTCGACCTGTTTTGCCTCTTCGGTTATGATAGAGCTTGTACAGATATGATTAGGAGGGGAATGCCATAATGTCAAAGTTATTCGAACCTTTCGTGCTAAAAAACCTAGAACTTAAGAATCGGGTCGTTTTTCCACCATGTTGCCAATACTCTGCTCTAGCCAAGGATGGGATGCCAACCGATTGGCATTTTGTTCATTATACAAGTCGAGCGATCGGCGGAACGGGGCTTATTATTATTGAAATGACCAACGTGGAGGATAGGGGACGGATCAGCGATCAATGCCTTGGCATTTGGAGTGATGATCATATTCCTGCTTTCCAACGCATCATTGAGGAGTGCCATAAGTATGGGGCCAAGGTAGCGATCCAGATTGGTCATGCTGGACGCAAGGCTCAAGATGCTCCTGAGCCTGTGTCGTGTTCCCCGCTGGCCTTTAACGACCAATTCACAACACCGCATGAACTGACGACCTCGGAAGTGGAAGCGATGGTAGAAACATTCCGGAAGGGTGTAGAAAGAGCGATCAAGGCAGGCGTAGATACGGTAGAACTCCATGGTGCTCACGGGTATCTCATCCATCAATTCTCATCTCCTTATACGAACAAGCGAACCGACAAGTATGGAGAGGACAAGTTCTTGTTTGGGGAAGAAGTCATCCGTGCAGTCAAGGAAATTATGCCAAAGGACATGCCTCTGATGATGCGTATATCCGCTGTTGAATATGTGGACGGAGGATATCAGCTTGACTATGGTGTGGAGATGGCTAAGCGTTACCGCAGCGCGGGAGTAGACCTTTTCCATATCTCATCCGGTGGGGAAGGTCCGATCGGATCAGCCGGACGCCCGGGCGTACATCCCGGTTATCAGGTTCCTCTGGCAGAGCGTATTAAACAAGAAGTCGATGTTCCTGTCATTGCAGTAGGAAAACTAGATCATGCCCCTCTAGCGGAAGCTGTCCTCGGAAACAACCAAGCTGACCTCATTGCTGTTGGAAGAGGCATTCTTAGAAATCCTTATTGGGCAAACGAAGCATCTATTGTACTAGATAAAAAGCCATTAACACCTAAACCTTATGAGAGAGCGTACTAGATATTTTTATCTACCGGAGAGTTTAGGAATGTGTTATAGTAGGTAACGAGTGTTCGTAATTCCCGCCACTCAAGACAAAAAAACTAGGGAGAGAAAATAAAAAGCGACCACGCTCCCATATGATCTTAAGTATGGGGGCTTTTTATTTTTCTCTATGAGGAGGTCTATATGTCTGAATACAAAATTCCAACAAGAGTACAAAAGCTAGGGGAAGACATTACCTACAATCAATTAAAATATCATCACCGACGAGTTGGCGTAGTAAAGGAATTTACGTTTGACGCCGCTCATCATCTGCATGCCTATGACGGTAAGTGCGTCAACCTACATGGGCATACGTATAAGGTGATTATCCATTTTAGCGGTTTTGTGAATGAGATCGGAATTGTTGTTGACTTTGGTGATATAAAAACCATTTTTAAAGAGAAGATTGAGTCTAAGCTTGATCATCAATACCTTAATGAAGTATTGCCAGCTATGAACACAACAGCGGAGAATATGATTGTCTGGATCTGGGAGGAGCTAGAAAAAGCGATAGCAGAGATGAAGAATGATGATCTTCGGATTGAAGAACTTACCCTCTACGAAACCCCTACCAGCTACGCTTATCTCAAGCGAGAATGGATGGCAGACTGATGGAGATGACGATGAAACTGCCCATGGTAGAGATTTTTGAGACGGTGGAAGGCGAGGGGTTAAAAGCCGGGTTTCTCACCACTTTTGTCCGCTTATACAACTGTAACTTGCGATGTACCTGGTGTGATACCAAGTATAGTTATGCCCCGCATTCTCCTGAATTTTTTGCTACGATCGAAGAAATTACCGAGCAGGTAAGAAAGTTCGGGAACCCTTCTATTTGTCTAACCGGCGGCGAACCCTTAATGCATGGTTCAAAATCACTCGCTCTCATTGCCGCTCTTGCTGAGCTTCCTCATGTGGAGGATATCCATATTGAAACCAATGGGGCGATTCTACTTCGTCCCTTCCACGAATTAAGAGAAAGTCATCATCTGGTGAAAGAAAAAGTAAGGTTCGTTCTGGATTATAAATTAACTTCGAGTGGAGAAACCCAAAGCATGATCATGGAGAATTTCCATTATCTTGGTTCCCGGGATGAAATAAAGTTCGTAGTAGGCAATGCAGCGGAATTTGCAGAGGCAAGCCGTATTATTGAAGAATTTTATCAACAAGGTCAAATCCTTTTCAGCCCTGTGTGGGATCAGCTTGCACCGGCGGAGCTCGTAAAGTTGATGCTTCAATCACCTTTTAAACAGGCTAAATTAAGCTTACAAACCCATAAATACATTTGGCATCCGGATACGAAAGGAGTGTAATCGATCATGACGAAGAAGGCTGTGATTATTCTCAGCGGTGGTTTAGACAGCACCACTTGTATGGGCATTGCTGAGCGAGAAGGATATACCTGTTATCCTTTAACCTTTGATTACGGGCAGAGGCATAAGCATGAAGTCGAACAGGCAAAAAAAGTGGCTGCTCATTATGAAGTACCGCAGCATAAGATTGTCGATATCGCCTTTCTCGGCCAGATCGGAGGCAGTGCCTTAACTGATTCCTCCATTGAAGTCCCGGATTATACAGGAAGTAAAGAAGTCCCTGTGACCTATGTTCCTGCTAGAAATATGATCTTTCTGTCTTTGGCAGCTGCTTACGCTGAAGTCGTTGGAGCTGAAGCCATCTATATCGGTGTCAGTAGTGTGGATTACAGCGGATACCCGGACTGCCGCCCGGAGTTTATTCGCTCCATGACTGAGACCATAAATCTAGCCACTCAAGCGGGAATAAAGGAAGGAAATCTCAAGATTCTTGCTCCTTTAAGCCACTTATCTAAAGCCCAAACCATTCAGCTTGGCATAGACCTGAATGTCCCGTATCATTTGACTACTTCTTGTTATCGCGGAGGGGAATCGGCCTGCGGTACTTGCGATAGCTGCAAGCTCCGTTTACAAGGCTTTGAGCAGGCTGGAGCGAAAGATCCCATTCCTTATATGTAATGAAACGTTTGGGGCCATACTATAGCTGACAGCCTAGGAGGTGGACCCATGAGTTTAAAGCTAGTCGCCGTACGTATGAATGAAGAGGGGAAGATTACCCATTTTCTCACGGATAAAGACACGGTATTAACGATCGAGGAAGCAGAAAAAATGGCTCTTCAAGGGGAATTAGACTCTCTTTCCGAGATCCACGAAGACGGCTCTTGGATCATTGACGCTGTCCAGCCCATAGAAGGCCATAATCTTGACCAGCTTCCTAGGTTTTAGAGGTTCAAAGCCACATGGCCCTTGCCGGTCGTGTGGTTTTCTTATGTTCACTCTGATATGATAAAAAGATATTTGACCTGAGTAGAAGGAGAGAGGAAAGATATGCTAAAAATCGGATCACACGTATCCTTTTCCAAGACCGGTTTACTGAATGCCACGGAGGAGGCCCTCAGCTATGGTGCTACCTCGTTTATGGTTTATACAGGCGCGCCACAGAATACAAGACGAAAGCCCATGGAAGATTTATACATTGAAGAAGGAAGAGCTCTCATGGCTCGGCATGGTATCGAAGACATTGTCGTTCATGCCCCTTATATCATTAATCTTGCCTCCTATAAGGAAGACACCTTTGAGCTAGCGGTTAATTTTCTACGCGAAGAGATTAAACGGACCGCTTACATGGGTGTGAAATATATTGTCTTACATCCTGGAGCCTATACAGATAAAGACCCTGAGTATGGGATTGCCCGGATTGCCGAAGGATTAAATGAGGTTTTAGAGCCTCATCAAGACGTACATATCGCCCTGGAGACGATGGCAGGGAAGGGAACCGAGATCGGGAGAAACTTTGAAGAGCTGGCTTCCATTATCGAAAAGGTAAAACATAACGATAAATTAGCGGTGTGTTTTGATACCTGCCATACCCATGACGCTGGATATGATATTGTGGGAGACTTTGATCAGGTCATGGATGATTTCGATCGGTTGATTGGCCTAGATCGTCTTGCCGTATTCCATATTAATGACAGTAAAAACTTCCGAGGTGCAGCCAAAGACCGCCATGCTCCCCTTGGTTCTGGCTTAATTGGCTATCAGGCGATTCGAAACATCGTCCACCATAAAGCGGCACAAGGAAAACCCATTATTCTCGAGACCCCTTGGGTAGGGAAGGATAAGAACGCGGTTCGCCCTATGTATGAAGCGGAGATCGCCTTGTTAAACAACACGGTGGAGGGGCGATTAGGACAAGCCTACTTAGAGGATGTAGAACGGCTCACTCACTTCTTTAAGGGACATGATCTTCATCCCTATAACACGGTTCAGACGATCTGGTCAGATTTACAGGATAAAAAGAAGAAAAAGGAAGATGCGAGGGAACCGATGGAGCGTTTATATGACCTCGTAGACGAGCACCAAGTGTTCTCTAATCTACCCGAAGAGCAAATCAATCATAGAATCATTGGCTGGCTGGCGCAAGCCCATACCTAATGCAAGAAGAGGGAACTCTCATGAGCTCCCTCTTCTTATGTATAAGAACGCAAAACCTTCGGTACAAATCGTTGCGTTTCCCTTGGCAAGTAAGCTTGTACAACATCCCAATCTTTGACATTACCTGCCTTCTTGATGGCGCGGTCAACATTCCCCGGACCGGCATTGTAAGCAGCTAGGGCTAGTCTAATATCCCCATCATATTTCGCAATTTTATCCTTGATATATTTGGCTCCACCCAATACATTCTGATAGGGATCATGGGGGTTCACCCCTAATTCCTTCGCTGTACTTGGCATAAGTTGAAATAGCCCAATGGCCCCCGCCGAACTTCGTGCACTTAAACGAAATCCAGATTCATTATGGGCAATAGCCGCCAATAGGTTCGGATCCACATTGACTTCTTTCGCGACTCTCTCGATATAGTCTTTCACCTTAGGTGGGGCCGTGTTCAGAGGGCCCTCCTTCTTGACTAAGGGCTTCTGCTCAACAGGTGGAGGTGGAGGTGGCGATATCTTGCTCGGTTCCGTAACCACCTCAGGTGATTTCAGCTGAACTACAGCAGGAGTCGGCTCGACAGTCGGAGTTGCTGTAGAAACAGGAACAAAAGATGAATTCCCATACGCTTGATTTACTTTCTCCATCCACAACTGATGATCCGCCCGAAGGATTCTTCCCTGCTGAGCCGGGTCATAGGATGTGGCCACTTCGGCAGGATATTGATTAGTGAAACGTTGGGATAAATCGACGCCTACTTGATAAAGCTCCGGCTGAAGTCCTAGATGTTGAAGAGCAACCCGCTGCTTCTGTGCCCATTGATGGGCTCCGCCGGCTAAGTCGTGACGACCTTGCTTTCTATATTGGTCAAAAGCTA
The DNA here is from genome assembly GCF_004123195.1 of Ammoniphilus sp. CFH 90114. Classification (NCBI taxonomy): domain Bacteria; kingdom Bacillati; phylum Bacillota; class Bacilli; order Caryophanales; family Paenibacillaceae; genus Ammoniphilus; species Ammoniphilus sp. CFH 90114. Next base: position 53,749 of record NZ_SDLI01000012.1, on the reverse strand, counting down.
CTTGAGCGCGTCCAATCTCATCTAAGTGCTTGTCCACTAATTCCTGAAACGTAGAGGATTCAGGAGCTTCTCCTGTTGATCCTTGACTCTTCACACCATTGGTACTTATAGGCAGTTGACTCGATGCCCCCGACACTCCCATTGTCATTTCGTTACTTCCCCCTTTAATCTAGGTCTAGATTACCACGAAACGAGAGGGATGTCTCTATACATTAGTCGAATACGACGGTTTTATTTTCGTGCACGAGCACTTTGTCCTGGATATGCCAAGATACCGCTTTGGCCAAGGCAATACGCTCAGCTTGACGTCCTACGACCTTTAGTTCTTCAACCGTATAGCGATGGTTTACACGAAGAACATCCTGTTCAATAATTGGACCTTCATCCAAATCATTCGTCACATAGTGAGCCGTCGCACCAATTAATTTTACCCCTCGCTCAAAAGCTCTCTTATAAGGATTCGCTCCAATGAAAGCCGGCAGGAAGGAGTGATGGATATTAATAATTCGGTGATGATACTCGGATACAAAATCTGAAGATAAAATCTGCATATATCTGGCCAAAACGATAAAGTCTACTTTATCTCTCATGAGATAGAGAGCCTTTTGTTCAGCGTCCTTTTTCGTGTTCGGTGTCACGGGAACACAAAAGTAAGGAATACCGTAGGCTTCAACCGCTTCCCGTGAATCTTCATAGTTGCTAATCACCATCGAAATCTCCACTGGCAGTTCACCAGCCTTCCAACGCCATAGCAACTCCATCAAACAATGATCTTCCTTCGAAACAAAGATCGCCATTCTCTTGATTTTTTTCTCAGCAGAAATATGCCAATTCATATCAAACTGTTCTGCAACTTGGGCAAACTGCTCTTCTATTAATTGCAGAGAACGGTCAACATCCTCAAGATCAAAGACAATTCTCATAAAGAACATTCCTCGCACAGGATCGGTTGTATATTGATCGGATTGAACAATATTAGCTCCATGTTCTAATAAAAAACGGGAAACAGCTGCTACGATACCCGGGCGATCTACGCATGATATAAGCAATCTTGCTCTCTTTTCATTCATATTCCACTTTCTCATTTCTTCTTCCTCCATCCTGTCTACCTGTTCGGTAACACTTGGTTCTATATATTTAAAACATTATATACGATTCTTCTCTGGAAGGAAATCCACCCTCTATGGATTTTTTGTATCAGTATTATGGACAACTCCTGTTGGGGGCATAACTGGAGAGGACAAGTGATCATTACAAAAAGAGGGATGGAGAAGGATGGCTTACGATTCGAATAAACCCTATAAGGTTGTCTCAAGACATGACGATTGCCGCAACTGGTCTTGGACAGAGAGAATTCAAGGTCAACAAAGCTGCTTAATCCAAGAAAAATTTATCTCTTCAACAGAAGGCAAGGATCCAGAGATCGTCCAATACTTCGGGACCTCTACACCGCATTCTCGCGATGTTTTACTCCATCATTTGGCAGCGGATCAGCCTTCGCTTGAGAATCCTGTCTTACTCGTTCACGGAGCAAGTCATGATGCTAATGTCGCTTGGGCCGAGGGCTTCACGAAGCAGAAAGGATTATTATACGCCCTACATACCGCGGGACGATCCGTCTTTGCTGTCACGTTTGCTCACCCGCATGGGGATAATATGCTTCAAGCGATACAATTATCTAATGTCGTCAAACGCATTCAAGAACTTTCTCAGAGCGATCGCCTAGACCTCGTCGCTCACAGCAAGGGCGGGATTGTCGCTTTGAGCTACTTAGCGGGTATGGGGGCGTCCTTTGACGCCGCTGTTGAAGGGCAGATCGAAAAGGTCATCCTCCTTGGAACCCCAAACCGTGGAATGGATTACCCCTTTCGTCACCTGCTGCCCAATTGGTGGGTGAAGTCTACGCAAACAAGCGCTCCCTTAGCAGTAGATTCCATGCTCTGGTTCGGGCAATACATCAATACCACCCCGCATAGTATATACAGAGAAGGAGGGGCCTTCCCTGGGCTGTCCCAGCTCTTATACCGCTGGGATGATCGCTATCCCATCCAGCTAACGGCACAAACTTTGTATCACGGAGGACAAAATTGGCTCATCCACTCCCGAGGCATTGAAACCGCCATAGAAGAAGGTGGAAATTATATGGAGAAATTGCTACAATCCCCAATAGATCGAGATATTGAACTTCATATGCTGGCTGGCGGACACCCTCTGATAAAAGGCTATTGTACAGAGTGGGATGGTCCTAGCGATGGACTCGTTTTTGTGGAAAGCGCTCTGTATAGTGAAGGGATCGTACGAACCCAAGATCAAGTTAAACGAAAAACGGTCTTGCCGTTGGGTCACCTTGACTTGTTATACCATGATACAGCCCATGAGTGGGTATTGGAGGGCCTTGTTCACTAAGTGGGACAGACATAAAAAGAGGGGAGAAAAAGGATGTACGCGAAGTATATTATGAAATTAGAAAAAGACGACGGCTCGATAGAGGAACAGGAATTTATCTTAACCCCTGCCACCCTAACCCTTTTCGAAATCCTCATGGCGGAAGGGTGGGAAGTCACCGAGACCCTTGAGGAAAGATAAAAAAAGATCCTGATCTATGTATAGGAAATCGTAGATCAGGATCCTTTTTTATGTTATTTATCTAGGTGTAGCCGTTGTAGGAACAGGACTAACCCCACCATACGTACCGCCGCCGAAAGGATATTCATAGTTGAGTTCACTGTCGAAGGTAGCGTAGTCGAAATTCACCATAAGAAGCAGATATCTTGCTCCGGTCTGAGGGTCACTTAGAATAATATGGTCACGTCCAGCAGCTTCAATCACACCGCGGTATACCTTGGCATTCCATTGGTTGTTATTCTCATAGGTAAAATAGAAGGTTCCTACCTTGCCACGGTTAAGTCTAAGAATGTTCTCGATATAGGATTGCTCTAATGGAAGCATACCAGGGATTGTAGGCGCCGTAGGAGCAGCCATGGTTCCTGGAATCATAGCACCGGCAGCTTGTGGTGGAAAAACCGGTGTGGGTGCGAAAGGTTGACCAGGAAAGCCAAACGCTTGTTGGGTAGGAAGCATAGGTTGCTGAGGAAACGGCATAGGCATAGGTGTAGGCTTAGGCATTCCTGTTCCGTATCCATACATTCCATGTGGACTTACTGCCGTTTGACGGCTATTTGTGTACTCTTCGCTATTAAACTCCTGCATGTATCAGTCACTCCTTAATATGCATTATAAACGTCTGGACAATCTTGGCCGGTTGGCTTATAGAAACAATGCGATTTGTATCGACCAACATTCCATTGGTTCCACCATTGTGGCGGACATGCCCCTGTCGGTTTGAAGAACCATAAGCTAAATTCAGCGGGATGCAATCTTTCTCCCTTAATAAGTCGGCGGGCGAGTCGTAGTTCACTGTCGCGGGCTTTTTGGTAGAAGTAAGGTTTATCCACTGCTTCATAGCCACCTGGCTTCTGATAGACCATCTGCGGGATGGTCCGAATATCTTTAAAGTCAAGACAGGCACTGCGAACCCGGTTCACACTGACGTTGCCCACCATGAGCATCCCTTGTTCGCCTTCTCCTTCGGCCTCGGCCCTCATCAACCTAGCTAATAACTTTACGTCCTCTTCTCGGGCTTTAATCACCGCCATAGCGTCACCTCACTTTTTTCATCACAATTACATGATATTGAGAACTCGAAAATTGGTGACTCGCCTATAAAATTTTTATTTACATAGGAAGCCTGAACCTACGAAACAATAGAGAATACAGATATTTTCAATTCATGATAGGAGGTATATGGACATGCCAAGAATCGTTTATGTTTTTTTGTCTGTGATCATGGCTGCTTCCATCGCAGGCTGTGGCAAAGATAAGGAACAAGCAAAAGGCGGAGATGAGAAAAAGGCTAAAACTCAAAATGAGCAACAAGCTCAAACGACCGTGCGAGGTGCTGGAGAGGAAAGGGTGAGGACCTTCAACCATTCGGCTTCTCTCAAGATGCAAGAAATGATTGAAGAAGTGCCTGAAGTAAGTGAACCGGTTATCGTCGTATTCGGAAAGGAAGCGCTAATGGGCTATAAAGTAAAACCGAATGTGGACCCATTAGAAGCTCAGATGAAGCTAGAACAGAAGATGAAAGAACAAATGCCGAATTATCGCTTGCAGGCGAGCTCCGACCCGGAATGGTATGAACGAGTCGCTATCCTCCACCGAGATAGTATCGAATCGGAAGGTAAAACGATTAAGAATCTAGAAAAAGACTTTAAAATGCTGCGTGATCGTAAGTAATCCTGAAAAATCTTGCCTCTTTTCAGATCCAACAAGGAGAAGGGAGGCGAGATTTTTTCATTTTTTACGAAACCTCCAGCATCCTGTATCGTATGTAATAGTACGAAGGAAAAATTACCACCATAACGTTTGACTGTACAGAATGAGAATTGATAAAATAAAAATAGACAGGCAAGGAGGTGGTAGCTTTGGGACGATGTATAGGATAGGCGAAATAGCCGAAATAGCGAAAGTATCCAAACGAACCCTCGATTACTACACCCAGATGGGGCTTCTCGTCCCCGAACGCTCGGATTCAGGGTATCGCTATTACAATGAGAACACATTAGAACGACTTAAACTGATTGAGATGTTTAAGAGGGAGAAATTATCTCTTGTAGAGATAAAAGAAAGATTAGATACACTCGATTCGTGCAATATCTCTGCACAAGATATTTCTAAGAGAATACACGAAATCCAAGAACAAATGAAAAAGTTAGAGAGCGAAGTACTGAAGCTTAAACCCATGCTTTCTAAGCTAAACGAAAAACAACTGAAAACTTTAACCAGACAAATCTCTATCCAAGGGACATCCCTTTATCATACCATTGCCATTCTCTTAGGTGAGGTGCCCTTATAGAATTTATATTTTTTAGTATAAAGGAGGTTTACTTTAAACATGTTTTTTACACCTTTTACGATTTTGATTATTGCGGCGTTTGGTCTAAGCATGTGGGCCTCATTCCGTGTAAAGGGAACCTTTAAGAAGTTTGCGGATGTGCAGACTTCCTCCGGTATGTCTGGGGCAGAAGCGGCTCGAAGAATGCTAGATGCCAATGGTTTATCTCATATCCCTGTTCAACATGTGCCGGGCAATTTAACCGACCATTATGATCCCATCGCGAAAGCCGTTCGACTCTCTGATTCCGTTTATGGAAGCAGTTCCATTGCAGCCATGTCCGTTGCTTGTCATGAAGTCGGCCACGCGATTCAGGATAAAGTCCGATATCCGATGCTAGTTGCACGCCATCGAATTTTTCCTGTGGTCAACTTCTCTTCAGGAATTGCCCCATTGTTGCTTTTAGGTGGGTTCTTCTTTAAGATGCAAGGACTGCTCCTTCTTGGAATTATCCTGTTTAGTGCAGCGGTTCTATTCCAAGTCGTGACTTTGCCTGTAGAGTTCAATGCCAGCTCAAGAGCGAAGGACTTAATGATTAAGATGGGCTTTATCCGCAATAATGAAGAGGGTGGAGCTAGCAAGGTGCTAAATGCCGCTGCCTTAACCTATGTGGCCGCAGCCTTAATGTCTATCATACAGCTTGCAGAATATCTGTGGATTTTTAGTAGTCGCGAAGAAGATTAACAAGCCAAGGCCGTTTCATAAGAAATGATTCTTATGGGACGGCCTTTTTATTTTTTGGATAGAGAAGAAAAGGGAAAGATAAACGAGAGTCTAGCTGTTTGTGAGGAGGTAAAGAAATGAACGTAGTTTACCCCATCCCCATGAAGGTAATGGAGGGTCCAGCTCTCGGACCCATCACATCTATCCAATATATCGACATCCTAGGAAGATGGAATTCTTTCGTCCCGATAGATCCCGTCACTTTGGACTCGGGTTCACTTGAGGTTCATGTTTATCTAGAACAGCTTCCCCCGACAGGGGAGTTCGATAGGAAGAAAGGATATCTCGTGGAGGAAGAGGGCTATTATCTTGAAATCAAAGGAATAACCGATACGAAGACGGTCGTGTGGATTTACGCGAACTCCACTCGGGGATATTTTTACGCTTATCATACTTGGATCCAACTACAGCAGCATCCCTTGAAGGAAGGATGGATACTTGATCACCCAAGAATGAAAAGAAGAGGAATCGTAGAAGGCTACTATGGGGATCCTTGGACGATGGACGAAAGAGAACGAGCTCTTACGATTCTATCCTCTCAGAAAATGAATACCTATGTTTATGCCCCTAAAAATGATCGTTATCACCGGGATCAGTGGGCTGTTCCTTATCCAATGGATGAGCTCTCACAAATTGCCCGGTTACGCGACTGCTGTCAAAACAATTGTATCGATATGATTTTCGCTGTAAGTCCCGGCCTTTCGATTCAGTACGCCTCTAAGCAGCACGCGGAGCTTCTTTTCGATAAATACAAACAAGTCTATGAGTTGGGAATTCGTCACTTTGGTCTATTTTTTGATGATATTCCTCTAAGTCTTTGGCATGAAGCAGACCAGCATCGTTTTCAGGATCTAACCGAAGCTCATATCCATTTTATACATACTCTCTTCGCGAAATTAAAAGAGCTAGATAGGAATAATTATTTATATGTCTGTCCAACCCAATACTTTGGGAAAGGGGATGAAGCGTATATCACACGACTTGGTCGTGAGCTTCCGGGGGAAGTTGAATTACTCTGGACAGGAAGAACGATTTGTTCTCCGGAGATTGATGTTCGCGAGGCCAGAATCTTCTATGAACAGACCGGACACAAGCCATTATACTGGGACAATTACCCGGTTAATGATGCGAATATGCGTGATGAGATGCATATCGGTCCATACCTTCACCGTCATCCTTACCTGTATCTCCATTCGAATGGCGTCATCGCTAACGTCATGGAGTACCCTGAGGCTTCTCTCCTTTCCCTCTTAACGATTGCTCATTATCTATGGAATCCCGTGAAGTACGACGCAAAGGAAAGTTTTCGGTCTGCTGTCCTTACCATTGTAGGGGAGGAGAGGGCTGAAGCCTTTATGAAGCTTAGCGACTGTATTAATCAGTCTGCCCTGTCCCCATTACCTGGAGGAGAGCTGTTGACTCAGTGGCTTGACCATCAGCGAATTTGGCATCTGGATCAACAGACATCCAGCAAATTTAAGACGATCGTAGAACATTATCAAACAGAAGCAACGGAATTATTGATGATGGGGAATAAGAAACTAAGAGAGGAGCTAAAGCCTTGGATTGAACAGGTGATAGAGGACCTTCAATACTTACTGGACGTTCTACAGGCTGATTCATTTGATGAGATGGAGAAAGTGACGAAAGAAAGGCATGAACTGGATCGTGTAAAAGCATTAGGATTTTTCCCAGATCTTATCGTGAGTGAAATCATAGGAATGACACGAAAGGAATAGAACGTAAAAAAAAATCAGCGGACCCACAGGCCTGCTGATTTTACCTATCCTATACTTTTACCTTGAGATGCTGCTTATAAGCCGTGAAGTCAATTTGCTTTTCCTTCAAGCGGGCAACCAACCACTTATGATCCCTAGCTGGGGTAGCCAGGATGTACCCCTTAATAACGAGGTCTTGGGTAATTCTTTTCGCACCGTCGTCCATAGCAAGCTGACCAATCTTCCCGGCGATGGTCCGTTTCGCTACATCGCGGAATAAAGTAGGGACAGGTTCAACCAACTCATCAAGCAGATGCATGGTTTCGTCGGTCCATAGCGATCTCGTCTGATCAATATAATAATCCTGCCAATCCAGGTCAGATTTTCCGTCACTCTTCGGCATTGATTTAAGAAATTTACGGAACATGAAGTAGCCGCCAATAAAGAACAAAGATACGAGGACTAGCATCCAGATCACAATGAAGGATCCAAAAAGGGAAGACATGACTAAACACCGCTTTCTACAAATTTCGTATGTACCAGCTTATTCCATTCATCAATTTATAAGGAAAAAAAGAAGACGACACCGCCCCTTATGAGATGGGGCGGCGTATCTCCTCTTCCGTTTCTTGGGGAGAACACTCTTCACATACATTTAACTCAATCCGATGGACATCACCCTGCTTTAATTTCCCACAGACAAGGCAGTAATACGTATGCAAGGATATCCTCTCCCTTCACTTTTATTAAAAAATTATATCACAAACTGACGAATTTCAGAAGGGGAGAGAGACCTATCCCTGTCGTTTACTTTCCTATTGCAGCAGCTTCAAAGATAATTCCAATTTTTTCTGAGTGGGTGACAGAATACCTTACCCCTGTATGAATAATTTGCCGGTCTTCCTTAGCCTGACCGTCAGTTTCTAGTAGCCCCAATTGTTCAACTAATTCTAATTTTTGTTTATCCCCTAATTGAGGATGAACGGTAGAAATCGTTTGTTCAACCAGACGCGGTACCGTTTCTTCATCATTTCCCATCATCATGACCTTCTGTAATTTCCCATCCTTCGTGAGTATCCCCATCATCTTCATTTGATCCGTGAAATAGTGCGTGAACGACTTATTTTTATCATTTTCGACAACATTGATGTTCGATATACCGTATTGCGACTGCGCTTCCTTGCCCACTTGATTCCAACGCTTAGAAAAATCCGTCGCTGTGATCCCAAGAGATGGCACCGAGGAAGTGGTTTGTGTCATCCCGTCTTGGAAAACCCAATAAAACAACAGGGAAAGAACGACAATAGAGGACACAACAAGGTAAACGGCTTTATTGCTTTTCGCAGCGGAATCTGTCTTTTTTTCCGTTTGGAAGCGCGTATCGGGCTTGTAATTCTCGAGTTTTTGTTGAACCGTCCGCACAAACTGCGCTCCAGTTGAAGGAACTTTATTTAAAATAATCTTATTATTTGATACGTCCATTAACACGCTTCCCATCAGATTTCCATCTTGGAACTCAATGGATGACTTGTACATAATAGAAGATAGGCTAGCGTAGGGAAAGGGAGTCCACGAGCTTTTATCGACAAAGATCACTCTATGGTTAGTGGCAACCAGGATTCCGCTTGTTCCTTGGTATGTACCTAACGTAAAAGCCACAAGCTCTTCACCATTCAACAAAATCGTAGGCAAGGTGCGGACTTCTGCTCGAGCAACCCATTTCCTTCCTTCTTTTGGCTCTAACCTTAAGATCTGAGCCTTTATTTCATCAAGACCGGCCATTACGTTTTTCTCCTCTCACAACCTCTTTTCTCTTTTTTCATTGTACCAATACTGATCACAGATTCCTATCCTTATCCAAAATCATACACCTTTTTTCTACCCAAAAATTTTCCCGGGAAAGCGCAGAAAAAGACAATTATTTTAAGAAAAGATCATGTTTTATCTAATTTTGTCAACATAAGAAATGTGAACAAAAGCAAAAAACAAACAATTGAACCTAATGACCTATTTACATTATCAATCACTGGCAACTATAGTCCTATTGATCATCCTGATTCAATCGTTTAATGTTAAGATAGGTCTGGAAGTAACTACTACTCTTAGTACCTTTTTACTTGAAATCCGTTATTTAAGCCACCAAGGTAAAATTCTAATATGGAGCGATACCCATGACTTTTGACCAAAGGGACCCATCGTCATCTGAACTAACCAGGAGCACACTTTTCCGAAAGGGACAAGCCATTGAACAAACGATTACCCGTGACTTGGGGATTTCCTTGTTAGCATCCGGTGATGGCACTGAGGTAATCCACCATAAGTTAAACGCAGGGGGACGTTGGGCGTTAGTCCCTGAACAAGGTTGGGATGCTCTTGAGCATATCTATATCCTATCAGGCCATTTGAAGTGGCTTTCCTCCGAAAAAGAGGTTGTCCTAAAGCCTGGTGATAGTTTTTCCTCCCACCCTGTCCAAGAACACTTCATTTTCATAGCTGAAACAACCGTTGAATTTCTTTATATAAGCTCCCGTCCCGTGTTCCACCACTACAGTAAAACGACCAAGGAATTGATGGATCTCGCCGTGACCATAGAGGAGAAGGACGGCTATACATCAGATCATTGTCATCGAATTCGAGAGTTCTCCATGATGGTAGGTGAGGCGATGCAGCTCTCCCCGAACCAGATGCATGCTCTTAATTACGGTTCATTCTTTCATGATATAGGGAAGGTCAAGATTCCTGAGTCCATCCTACTTAAACCATCACGCCTAACCAATGAAGAGTATGATATCATCAAGCTGCATACCGTGTACGGCCGTGAATTGCTAGAGTCCACGAACATTCCTCACCTCGTTTCCGCAGGAGTTATTGTAGAACAACACCACGAAAGGCTAGATGGAAGCGGCTACCCTAAGGGATTGAAGGGAAATGAAATTAGCATCGAGGCGTGTATCGTTGCAGTGGTCGATTCCTACGACGCCATGACAACCGATAGAGTATATCAAAAAGGACGATCCAAGGAAGAGGCTCTTCAAGAAATTCTTCGTTTCCGGGGTAGCTTCTACCATCCAGATGTGGTAGATACTTTCCTTGCAATCTCAGACCGCATTGACCGTGAAGGGAGGTGAGTAGAATATGAAGAAACGTTTCGGACTTATTTTAGGTTCTATTATGTTAGTACAAGCGATGTTTGTGGGAGTCGTGGGGGCGGAGTACCCTATAAAGGAAGTTCAGACTGGTATGCCTGTAGGAGCGGTTCCAAAAGCTGTTACAGATGCGAGCAAAGAACGCGCTATCGAGCAAGCAGAGAGGTTTGAGGATCTTGGCTTCAAACCATCTTTTATCCACATAATGCCAAAAGATAGTAATGAACCCGTTATCGTAATAGATCCTCCTACAGCGATGTAGTCATGGAAAATAGGCGGAGAATTTCCGCTTATTTTTATTTTGGAGGTGAAAATGGGCAATATAACAGGAGGTTTTCCTGTTATTTGACTCGAAGCAGCCTTTTTCCCCTCATTTTCATAGGATAGGCGGAATTCGTTCCGTTATTTCCTCAGAAAATAGCCTTCTACTCAAAATAACGGAAGTTTCTCCGCCTAACGATCGTCACTCATCATCACTCCCAACCCAACACCCACCAACCTCCATCATCTCTTCCCAAGTAAAAAGAAGAGGGAGGAACCCTCTTCTCTACATTAAGACCTGCCTAAGTGCGTATGTGCAGATTCGTCGTGCGTTTCTCCTAACTCATCCACGCGCATGAATCCAGTCCTTACATCCGATGCCATCGCCTGTTGTCCTTGTCCTTGCCTTTGTCCTTGCCTAGATTGTTGAGCTTCATTTGCTGTCACTTCTACATCTCCTGCTTGGATATCTGGCATACTGTTCCCTCCTTCCTTTCCTTTCAATAGTATCTCCCATAGTATTTGCTGCGGCCTATGTTTAAAAACCGGATAAAATGTCAATAAATAAATCATAGTGAGAAAACTTTTATTGACAGGTTTGCGAAAAAAACAATAAAATAGACCTATTAGTTTTTTAGAAACTTCGTGTTTACGAAGGCATCTTACATAAATGCTTAACAGCCATGACGAGGAATAGTACGTGGAACCGATGCATTCAGAGAGTTGACGGAGGGTGCGAGTCAACGCAGAGGACAGGGAACTCACCTCGGAGCTGCAGGATTGAATCTGAGTAGATCCGGCCGTTAGCCCGCGTTAAGGGTGTAATAAGTGAGTACATATGTACTAATTAGGGTGGTACCGCGGGAGAATCTCCTCTCGTCCCTAGCGATCAGCTATGGATGAGAGGTTTTTTTATTTTTTTGTTTATCATTCAACAATCTTTTGGAGGTAGTTATGACTACGGAACAAGCAAAGTCCCCTACAACTTACGATCACCGTACAATTGAGAAGAAGTGGCAGCATCACTGGGAAGAGAATAAAACCTTTAAGCTGGTAGAACAGCCGGATAAACCTAAATTCTATGCTCTAGATATGTTTCCTTATCCTTCAGGAGCTGGGCTTCATGTGGGACACCCAGAAGGTTATACCGCAACAGATATCGTGTCCCGTTATAAGCGTATGAATGGATATCAAGTTCTTCATCCGATGGGGTGGGATGCATTTGGACTTCCGGCCGAACAGCACGCACTAGATACCGGACAGCATCCGCGAGACATTACTAAGAAAAATATTGATAATTTCCGTCGCCAAATTAAGTCACTCGGATTCTCCTATGACTGGGATCGCGAAATCTCCACGACGGATCCGGAATACTATAAGTGGACGCAATGGATCTTCCTTCAACTTTACAAGAGAGGTTTAGCCTACGTTGACGAGATTCCTGTGAACTGGTGTCCAGCGCTCGGAACCGTACTTGCAAACGAAGAAGTAATCGATGGCAAGAGTGAACGCGGAGGACATCCTGTCATTCGTAAGCCGATGAGACAGTGGGTTTTGCGTATTACGGCTTATGCAGAGAGACTGCTTGAGGACCTTGAAGAACTAGATTGGTCTGAGAGTATTAAAGACATGCAGCGAAACTGGATTGGAAAATCCGAAGGGGCTGAGCTTGCCTTCAAAATTGATGGGCATGAAGCTAGTCTTGATGTGTTCACTACTCGACCTGACACGCTATTTGGCGCTACTTATTGTGTCGTAGCACCTGAGCATAAGCTAGTGGATGAGATTACAACACCAGAACAAAAAGCAGCTGTAGAAGCTTATATAGAGCAAGCAACTCGTAAAAGTGATCTAGAAAGAACAGATCTTGCCAAAGACAAAACGGGAGTATTCACTGGTGCGTATGCCATCAATCCTGTAAATGGAGCGAAGCTTCCAATCTGGGTGGCTGACTACGTGTTAGTAAGCTATGGAACAGGGGCGATTATGGCGGTTCCTGGTCATGACCAGAGAGACTGGGAGTTTGCCAAGAAATTTGATCTTTCGATTGTGGAAGTCGTGGCAGGCGGTAATGTAGAGGAAGATGCTTACACGGGGGATGGTCCTCATGTGAATTCTGATATTTTGAATGGCTTAAATAATAAAGAAGCCATTACTCGCATGATTGCTTGGTTAGAAGAAAACAACAAAGGGAAGAAAAAGGTAACCTACCGCTTGCGCGACTGGTTGTTTAGCAGACAGCGCTATTGGGGAGAGCCCATCCCGATTCTTCATTTAGAAGACGGAACGATGAAGCCGGTGCCAGAAGACCAATTACCGCTCGTTTTACCTGAGACGGATGCCATTCGTCCTTCAGGAACTGGGGAATCTCCACTAGCGAACATCGAGGAGTGGGTCAATACCATTGATCCTGAAACCGGAATGAAGGCAAGAAGAGAAACCAACACGATGCCTCAATGGGCGGGAAGCTGCTGGTACTACCTTCGTTACATTGATCCGCACAATCACGAGGAGCTTTGCTCAAAGGAGAAGCAAGAAACATGGCTGCCTGTAGATCTTTACATTGGCGGAGCGGAGCATGCAGTGCTTCACTTGTTATATGCTCGTTTCTGGCATAAGGTACTCTACGATATCGGTGTCGTTCATACGAAGGAACCATTCCAGAAGCTCGTAAACCAAGGCATGATCCTCGGGGAAAATAACGAGAAAATGAGTAAGTCTCGTGGAAACGTAGTGAACCCTGATGATATCGTTCGTGACTTCGGTGCCGATACGCTCAGAATTTATGAGATGTTCATGGGACCGTTGGAAGCATCGAAACCATGGAATGTTAATGGTGTAGAAGGCTCACACCGTTTCCTTAGCCGTGTATGGCGACTTTTCGTTCAAGACAATGGCGATTTGAATCCAAAAATCGGGAACCATCCAGGTTCAGAATCGTTTAATCGTACCGTTCATAAGACGATCAAAGCGGTCTCTCACGATCTTGAAGGGCTGAGATTCAATACGGCGATTAGCCATCTCATGGTGTTCCTCAATGAAGCGAATAAAGAGCAGACCTTGCCAAAATCAGCCATGGAAGCTTTCGTTCTGTTGCTTTCTCCGCTAGCTCCACATATTGCGGAAGAGCTTTGGAGCCGCTTAGGTCATAACGATACCTTAGCTTATGAAGCATGGCCACAATACAAAGAAGAGTTAACCGTAGACAATGAAGTAGAAATTGTCGTTCAAGTGAATGGAAAAATTAAAGATCGTCTAGTGATCTCCGCAGGTATGGATCAAGAACAGATCAAGGAAAAGGCTCAAGCACTTGAGACCGTACAAGATGCCATTACAGGCAAACAAATTCGCAAGTTCATCGTTGTTCCAGATCGCCTGGTGAATATCGTCGTTGGATAAGAGGTAAGCATGATAAAGCCGGTTCTTCCTGAGCAGAGGAGGAACCGGCTTGTTTACATTCTTTACTAGACATGTTTTACCTGTTGATCCATATACTAATTAAAAGCTTTTGAAACTAGGCAAGGAGGTGTCACATGGAAAGGTGCTCATGTTGCGGGGCTCCGTTCATCTTACATGGAGGAGTTTGCGACCTTTGCTTTGCAGGGGACGATCCTGATGATTATTTGAGCAACTCCCTTCTCTGTCCACATGATTACGATGATCTGGAGTGACACTTAATTTAGAATACCTAGTCATACAAAAAAGGAGGCGAACCGCCTCCTTTTTTGTTATGAACATTCTTTACGAATCGCCTCTATTTGTTCTCGGTCTGCACTAATCAGCAAGGTATCGCCTAGTCTTACCTGAGTATCACCATGAGGGATGATCATATCATTATCTCTAAAGATTCGAATGACCAAAGCATCCCGTAAAAAAGACAAGTCCTTAATAACTAATCCATCAACACTCGAATTGTCAAGATGCACCTCATGCATGGTTTGATCCGTCTGTAAAAATCGAAAGAGGGAAGGGTGCTCGATTAACGCCTGAAGTAAGATTCGATTCGAGGTAAAGGTGGAGAATACCTGAACTCCTTCTACTAAATCCGTTGGCCTTTCCTCAGAATCGATTCGACAGATAACATTTTTGACATGAGATAACTTTGCCCAATTGGATATTTCCATATTGAGCTTCTCATCACTTGTTAGCACAACCACATAATCGCTTTCCAATACCGGATGTTCGGTTAAAGTTTCAGGGCTTAATTTGGATAGAACACGAGAATGAAAAGGATAGTGTCTCTCTTGACTTAGCAAAGTTTCATCCGATGTAAACATCGTTACGTCATACCCATCCTGATGCAATTGTTTAGCCAATGCTAAATTAATCGTGTTAGCTCCTATTAAAGCAATGATCTTACTAACCTGTTTGGTTTGTTCAGGAGCACTCTTCTGAAAAAGGATCGGGAAGATGATGGTCGATATGACGGCACTTAGAATAAGCGCAGCTTGAACCGTTGGAGTAATGATCTCCAGATCTAAACCAATAGCTGACCCAGCAATAACTAAACTTAGCGTAGAAGGCAGCAAATAACCAGCAGCCAAAGTTTCCTTCCATGTAAACCATTTCTTCCATAGCAGAATAGGGAAGAATTTAGATGAAAAATAACTTAGAAGGATCAAGGGAATGATGATCATGGCTCCCTTATCCATAAAGAGTTCACGCAACTCTAAAGTAGCCCCTACCATGAAGAAAAAAATAGGGATGAGAAATCCAAACCCAAAAGAGGTCAACTGGTGAGTAAACTCTTTCTTGGGGGAAACCAAAGAAACTAGAACCCCAGCTAAAAAAGCACCGAGAATACTTTCTGCTCCGACTTCTTCAGACAATACAACAAAAAACAGAATGAGAGCAAATACTCCCCTCGTCCCTAATTGGACACTTTCTCTTGAGATTCTTTCAATAATCTTTCCTTTCTTGAAGCGCATCATAAACCGGTAGAAAAAGAATACAACGACAAACAAGATGAGCAGCAACAGTGGCTTGGCCATGTTATCTGCCTGTAAAGCTACATAGACGGCTAACAGGATCATCGTCGCAAAATCAGAAATGACAGCTGTAAGCAGGATGGACTGACCGTATGGTGTATTCATAATTCCCTTATCTTTAAGAATGGGAACCACAATACTTAAAGATATGGTAGAAATAATTAAGGTCATGAACAGCCCATCGGATACAAATCCCAACCATTGAAAAATAAAACCAAAGATAGCGGAAATGGCTAAGATAAACACGAAGGTGATGGTAGATACCTTAAGAGGATTAGCCTCTATACTTTGTTTCCTTACTTTAAATGATTCGAAGTCAATTTCTAAACCACTCAGGAACATCAGGTATATAAAACCAAGCATGGATAGAATGGATAACCATTCGTCATTATCGATAATTCCGAGCCCGCTTTTCCCGAGTATAATTCCAGCCAATATTTCAACCACGACTACAGGCAAAAAACGCCAACGCAATCTGTCTAAGATAATGGGGATGAGAAAAGCAAGAGTGACGACAATCATTAGGGAGTATAACGAGTGATGTTCCTCCATTTTATTCCTCCTTTTCGAGCATTAAATCTTATTTTAAAATACATCCACAAGAAAATATACCCTTACTTCTTTGCTCTAAACTATTTATGCTTACTAATCTGCTCTTTTCACTGTATAAGTGTTGTATAATAAGAAGAGTAAGATTGCCTTATTTTTCCCAGAAAGGGGATAGGATATGTTGATAGCCATTCTAGGGGGAACTGGGTTTATTGGCTCCCATCTGGTCCGAGGTTGTATTGACAAAGGATACAAAGTGATTTTACTTACACGCCAACCTGATAAATACCAATCAACAGATCATGTAACCTACTTAAAGTGGCCCCTTCAAGAGGGAGACCCTTGCCTTGAAGTAGATGCGACCATTAATTTAGCCGGAGAAACCATTAATCAACGATGGAACTCTCGAGCCAAATCCGCCATCCTTAACAGCAGAGTTCAAACGATCCAAATGCTTGTCAAACTCATGGAACAGGGGAAGATCAAATCATCCGTAGTAATAAATGGCTCCGCAGTCGGATATTACGGCCACTCCGATGAGGCCCTCTTTACAGAAAAGGACAGACCCAAACCCCAAGCGGATGATTTCCTTGCTCAGGTGGTCCATGCTTGGGAGAAGGAAGCCGACCAAGTAGCCAAACTTGGCATCCGACTCGTGAAGGCTCGAATTGGAGTCGTTCTAGGAAGAGAGGGAGGCGCTTTACCTAAAATGGCCTTGCCTTACCAGTTATTTGCAGGGGGAAGGATAGGTGGGGGCCAACAATATCTATCCTGGATTCATATTAAGGATATCGTTGGGCTCATGCTGTACTGTATTGAATCCCGCAACATCGAAGGCGCTGTGAATTTTACTGCCCCACAGCCCGTTAGAATGGCATCATTTGGGCAAACCTTAGCTTCTGTCCTCAATAGGCCGCATTGGCTTCCAACACCAGCTTTTGTCTTTCGTTTAGCCTTTGGCGAGATGTCTGACTTATTACTGAAAGGACAGCAAGTCATTCCTCAGAAAGCGCTGGATTCTGGATATTCGTACAACTTCCCAGATCTTAAACAAGCCTTACAAAACATATTCTCAAGATAGAAAGAAAGGGGTTCACCATGAAAGAATGGTTTGAGAAGTCCTTCCAGGAGGATTATCTGAAGATCTATGCCCATCGAGATGAACAAAAAGCTACCCAGGAACTAGAGAAACTCATCCCTTACCTTCATATAAAACCTGGCCAAACCGCTCTCGACTTGTGCTGTGGCCAAGGACGACACAGCCGATGGTTGGCTCAATTAGGCCTTCGAGTCATTGGGGTGGATTTATCTGCCGTGCTTTTGCAAGAAGCGATTCGCCAATCCTTGAATATTCCAGTCTTGTACATGCGAGCGGATGCTAGAGAAATTCCCTTTTCAGAAGAGATGGATCTCGTGTTTAACTTGTTCACCAGCTTTGGGTATTTCCTTGAAGATTCAGAAAACGAAAAAATATTACAGCAAGCTAGTAAGGCCTTAAAACCTGGTGGTTTCTTCTTATTTGACTATCTGAATCCAGAACACTTACGGACTCATCTTGTCCCTACTTCTGAGAGTGAGCAAGCTGGTATGAAAATCCTGCAACGGAGGACAATTAACGAGGAGTTTGTACAAAAGCAAATTATAATCCAAGAAGCCGGGGAGAGTACTCGACACTATGAAGAAAGAGTAAAACTATACAGTGCAACACAGCTAGAAGAAATGCTAACAAGACAAGGGTTCGAGATCTTGCACTTGTTTGGGGATTATCAAGCTACCCCATACAATAATTATGATTCAGCTCGCATTATTTTTATTTGCCAGAAGGGAAGAAAATGATAATACCCGAAGAATCATGCCAATCACACTAGGATGGCAGTTCTTCGGGTATTTTTTTGGTGCAGTTTAGAAATGACCACCCGCATGAAGAAAAGTTCCCTCAATTCGAAGATATAGAACATTCAGTTCACTAATTTTTCCTGATAGTTCATTCAACTCATCCATAATCTCGAAGAAGGATTCGGGGCGATGCTGTAGCTCTTCATATTTTTGCATATAGCGCTTATCAAACTCTTGGATTTTTGCTGGAATTTGGGATGTAATTCCTTGTGTTTTTTCAAAAAAAGCTGCCGTTTCTTCTTGGTCCCATTGTTCAACTGGCACGTAGATCACGGGCATATCAAGCTCAATTCGGTCGTCAAAAATAAATGTATATTTCATATAGCTCTCCCTCCGATATAAACAAATTATACACGATGTTTACTTGGTTTTGTAGTGGAGGAAGATGTTGGAGCTGCCTAGAAAGTGGAGGAGACCTATTGAAATCTTTTTTCAATCCGTTATTCTAGTAAGAGGAAACGATACATATCAACTCTTGGAGGAAACTTCTCATGCTTAAGTGGTTACGTTCCTTTTCAATGGAATTGACAGGTGCCGCTCTATTAGCAGCAGCCCTTTATATTTTTCTCAGCCCTCAGTCACTGGACAGCGGGTCAGCAGACCGTGCTCTCTTTAATATTCCTTCATCTGTTCTAAGCTTGAATACCATTTTCCTAAGCATCTTAATTGAAGCTATTCCCTTCGTTCTGATTGGCGTTCTGATTGCAGGCATCATCCAGATTTTCGTAACCGAAGACCATATTCGAAAATGGATGCCGAAAAATAAATTTTTAGCTGTACTCATGAGCTGTGTATTAGGGGCTCTCTTTCCTGCTTGTGAATGTGGAATTGTACCTATCGTTCGCCGACTTATTCATAAGGGAGTTCCCTTATATGCAGGAATAGGCTTTCTCCTGACAGGCCCGATCATTAATCCAATTGTTATTCTCTCGACCTATATGGCATTTGGGAATGATGCCAAGATGGCCGGTTGGAGAATGCTACTAGGGTTTGTCGTGGCTCTCGTCATCGCAGCCATTGTTGCCCTAGTCTATAAAGGAAACCAGATGAAGAATGAATTTATTCCCCTTCATACCATAACCAATCAAACTCAGAAGCAACCCATGATGAAGAAAATCCAGCACACGCTGCACCATGCCATTGATGAATTTTTCGACATGGGTAAATACTTGATCATTGGAGCCTTTTTGGCAGCCTTAGTTCAAACGTACGTATCATCAGCGGCCATTCTTCAATTAGGGAGCAGCATCGTCACTTCGACCCTTGTGATGATGGGACTAGCCTACTTGCTGTCCTTATGCTCAGAGGCAGATGCCTTTATTGCTGCTTCGTTCCGCAATCTATTTGCTCCAACAGCTCTCTTAGGTTTCTTGGTTTACGGTCCGATGTTGGATCTAAAGAACACCTTTATGCTAATGGCCGTGTTTAAGTTCCGATTTGTTCTGGTTCTTATGGGCTTAATCACCATGACCGTCTTCTCCAGCGTCTTAATTAGTCAATATTGGTTTTAGAAAAAGGGGAGTGATCCTTAGTGAATATTCAGCATGTAATTCGAACCTTTATCTTATTTGGCTTTGCCGCGCTTATCGCAAAATTGCACCTGACAGGGGATCTTGGAAAATATATTAATGTTAAATATTCCACGATTAGCCTCATCGCGCTAGCCATTCTTTCTCTTTTATTTGTCGTACAACTTACCCGTATAAAGAAGTCCTCTTCTAGGGAACATCCTGATCACGACTGTGGCCCGAGCTGTGATCATTCCGATCTGCATCGATGGTCCATAAAGGGAGTACTGGCCTACCTGCTATTGCTATCTCCGATTCTCTCAGGATTCATCCTTCCTCCGAAGACACTAGATGCCTCGATGGCAGCGAAGAAAGGGGTACTCATGCAAACGGCCGGAAGTATGCCTTCCCCATCGTTTCCTGATACCCAAGCAGTTGATCCTTCATTTTCTGAAGAGGAACCGTCTATTCTTTATTTTGACGACCTGTATACAGAATCGCTGGACAGAATGCTTCAGCAACCGACTATTGTCTTTAATGATTTCGACTACGTGGAGTATGCCGACACCATTTCATTTCATCCTTATGAATTCATTGGCAAGGAAGTGGAGATGACCGGTTTTGTATATAGAGAAGAAGGAATGGCGTTCTCACAATTGGTTATCGCTCGATTTATTATCACTCACTGTATAGCGGACGCAGGGGTCATTGGATTCTTGGCCGAGTGGGAAGGCGCCGATACCGTTCAGGAAGATAGCTGGGTTAAGGTCAAGGGCACCATCGAGGTTACTCAATACGGAGATTACGAATTGCCTTTCATTCAAGTTTCTGAATGGGAAATCGTAGAACCGCCAGCAGATCCTTATGTATATCCCAAGCTGAATTAATTTTTTGCTGAAAAGAGGATTGAGATCCAATAGAATTGGAAAAGATGCTCTTAAGTAAACAGTTTTGGAAACGCACAAGGAAGGATGAGGAGATGGAACGTTGTCCTCTATTCGACGAGCAACAGAAGTTATTCTCCGTACAGCTTCATTGTGAGGCTACAGACGAAGATCTAAAGCAAGAAATTGAATTGGTGCAGCTCTATTGTCACGGGGAGTTTAAGAAGTGTCTTCGATATCAGACTTACCATGACCTGAGGATTGAGTATCTCGTTCGAAAAAAACTTGAGGCAGAGTTTGGAGCCTAAAATCTCCAAACAATGTCAGACATACTTTGTTTTTCGAAACCACATCCTATAAGTACGCTCTTAAGAGAGAAAAGGAGCGAACTATAGCGGAAGGTGGTTTTTTACTTGAACAAACCAGAAAACAAGAGTCTATTTACTCGAATTTTCAAGCCGCTTAGTATTGTTAGTTTGTTGACTGTCGGATTGCTCACAGGATGTGGAGTCGACCGAGGAGCTGATGTTAACCGATACGACGGAGTGTATAATGTAAACGACTATACAGGTCGTGTGAATCAGTTCCAAGGGCGTAATTATGACGCTACTGGACGTGCTGTTCCATTCACAGGGAATCGTATGGGAACCAATAATAACCGTTACGGTACTGGGGCAGGAGTAGGAACAGGCCTTGGTCTTGGGACGGATAGAGGAATTGGGGATACGCGTCTTGGAACTGGAATGGGTACAACAGGGAACATCTATGATAATAACTTCATGACGGAAGACCGTATAAACCAAAACATGATGAACCGAGGTACAACAACCCGTCGATAGGCTGGAGGTCTCTACCTCCGCCTTTTTTTTAACCATTGAATTTATTCGTCAGGGAGGGTATATGAGGATGGCTCAAAAAAAGAACAAGACTCATCTTAATCCAGAACTGCGAGATATTGGCACACATATGGCTGGTCTACTCAATCAACACGAGACGCGCGAAACCAGTCAGCCTGAAATAATTAACCCGCCTGCCGTACCTAACCCCGGTCCTTATGATACCAGGACTGGAAATTACGAATAGCTTTTGATGAGGGAAGGCGGCCAATGAGAATATGGCCGCCCTTTTACTAATGTTGAAAAAATGTCACAGATCAAAAATGCCTCTACCTTGTTAAATTCCTGCAAAACCGTCATAATGGTTAATGGTAGCGAAATTGACAGAAAAGAGGATTTGCTCATGAGCTTCAATGATACGTTTATTAATGCCTGTTTAAAAAAAGATATCAACCACGCTCCCGTATGGTATATGCGTCAAGCGGGACGGTACCAACCAGAATACCGGGAAATCCGTAAAAAATATAGCTTGTTGGAAATTTGTAATATACCTGAACTATGCGCAGAGGTGACGATCCTACCTGTCCAACAGCTAGGCGTAGATGCCGCCATCCTATTCTCCGATATCATGGTGCCGCTAGGACCTATGGGAGTAAAATACGATATTATAGAAAAACGAGGTCCCGTGCTCGAGACTCCGTACCGCACTGCGGCAGATATTAATAGCCTTCGTCCGCTGCAGCCAGCAGAGGATCTTTCCTATGTACTTGAGACAATCAAGATCCTGGCTAGAGAACTTAAAGTGCCGTTGATTGGATTCACAGGTGCTCCCTTTACATTAGCCAGCTATATGGTGGAGGGCGGTCCATCCCGCAACTACATTCGTACCAAGCAGCTAATGTACAGCCACCCTGATGTGTGGAATAATCTAATGGAAAAACTAGGCGACATGGTCGTTACATACTTATATGCCCAGGTAGAAGCTGGAGCAAAGGCTGTTCAAATCTTTGACAGCTGGGTAGGTGCCCTTGCCCCTGCAGATTATATGAAATACGTCTATCCGACAATGAAGAGAATCTTCACTGAACTAAAGGACCTACAAGCTCCAAAGATCTATTTTGGAGTAGGATCTGGAGAGCTTCTTCCTTACTGGAACGAATTAGATACAGATGTGATTGGCCTAGATTGGCGCGTTTCGATTCCTGAAGGAAGGAAGAGAATCGGAGACCGCTATGCTGTTCAAGGAAACCTTGACCCGACATTGCTTCTTGCACCATGGCCTGTACTAGAGGCTCGCGCGAAGGAAATCATCGACCAGGGATTAGAGAAGCCAGGTTTCGTGTTTAATTTAGGACACGGAATCTTCCCAGAAGTTCCAGGCGAGATGCTCAAACGTTTGACAGACTTTATCCATGAGTACAGTGCCAGTGTGCTGAAAAATCGGTAAAAAGGGGATAACAATGATGAACAAGAAAACACTAGGCCTGTTGGTAATGGCCTACGGAACCCCTGCTAGTCTTGATCAGGTCGAGGCATACTATACCCATATTAGACGAGGCAATCCACCAACTCCTGAAAAATTGCAGGAGTTGGTAGAGCGCTATGAGGCTATTGGTGGAGTTTCTCCGCTCAATGAGATCACACAAAGCCAAGTAAGCGAACTCGAAAAAAAGCTAAATCAACTATCGGAAGAATACACGTTTAAGGCTTATATTGGGATGAAGCATGCACATCCTTTTATTGATGAAGCGGTTGCGCAGATGGCTGACGATGGAATAACAGAAGCCGTCGGAATTGTACTGGCTCCACACTATTCCGTTATGAGTGTCGGAACCTATAACAAAACAGCAATGGAAGCAGCGCTTAAGCATCAGATTAAGTTAACCTGCGTGAAAAGCTATCATCTAGAGCCCAAGTTTATTGATGCTTTGGTCCAACGGGTCGAAGCCTCTCTATCTCGGTTTGAGACGGACGTCCAAAAAGATGTCAACGTACTCTTCACGGCTCACAGTCTTCCTGAAAAGATACTAGAGATGGGAGATCCTTATCCTGAACAGTTAAGGGAAACCGCTCAAGTCGTCGCAGAAAAGGCTGGAGTAGCGAATTGGGATAATGGATGGCAGAGTGCAGGCCAAACAGCTGTACCGTGGCTAGGTCCTGATCTCCTGGACCAGATGCAGACACTCCGAGATACGGGTGTAACCAACCTCATTGTTAGTCCCATAGGTTTTGTGAGTGACCATTTAGAAGTTCTTTATGATATTGATATTGAAGCTCAAAAGCTAGCTGAAGAATTAGGAATTCATCTCGAGAGAACTTCGTCTCTCAATGCAGATCCATTATTTATCGAAGCCCTATCCCATGCAGTCATGAAGGAACTTACAAAATAGACTGGGGTTAAAGACATGGATAAACAAAAACACATCATGGTAGTAGGCGGCGGGATTACAGGTCTTACCGCTGCTTATTACTTACAAAAACAAGTCAAGGAAAAACAGTACCCTATTTCCATTACTCTGGTGGAGAAAAGCCATAGCTTGGGCGGCAAGATTCAGACCGAACACACAGATGGTTTCGTAATTGAGAAGGGACCAGATTCCTTCTTAGCGCGTAAACCCGCCATTATGAACCTGATAGCTGAACTAGGATTACAGGATGAGTTAGTAGGAACGAATCCAGCAGCAAGGAAGAATTACATACTGCATCAGAACCGTCTTCATTTAATGCCACCCGGTTTGATCTTAGGAATTCCTACTCAGATTACGCCTTTTGTTCGTACCGGATTGATCTCCCCACTTGGAAAAGCTAGAGCTGCTATGGACTTGTTGATCCCTTCGAGAAAAGAAGAAGGCGACGAATCCCTGGGTGGTTTTCTCCAGCGGCGACTTGGCCGAGAAGTAGCTGAGAATATTGCAGAACCCTTACTCTCGGGGATCTATGCCGGGGACACTCAGATGCTTAGTCTAGATGCCACCTTCCCTCAATTTAAATCGATAGAGAAAAAATATGGAAGCATTATTAAAGGGATGCTGCTGAGTCGCAAATCAGGAGCTGCAAGCCCGCAGCCTCAGCTGGACTTACCTCCTGGGATAAAAAACAGCATGTTTTTGACCTTCCGAAATGGTCTGGTCACTTTAATCGATGCTATGATCAGGGAATTAGACCAGGTCACGATTCGGACGAATGATACGGTTTCTGAGGTCATTCCGCATGAAGGGGGAGGGCAATACACGATTCATACACAGTCAGGCGAGGAAATACTAACGGACGCGATCGTTCTAGCTACTCCTGCTTTTGTAACCAAGGGTATTCTTAAGGACATCGATATGTCCGAGGCCTTATCACAAACCCCTTATGTTTCGGTGGCCAACGTAGCCCTGGCTTATGATCGTAAGGATATCGAGCATCCTCTGGATGCTTCAGGATTCGTTGTTCCACGTAAGGAAGGTCGCAGCATTACAGCATGCACGTGGACGTCATCGAAGTGGTTGCAATCTTCACCCCATGACAAAGTTCTCCTTCGCTGTTACATCGGTCATTCTAGAGACCAAAGCCATGTGGAGTGGAGCGATGAAGAACTGCTTCACCGGGTAAAAAAAGATCTAAAAGAAATTCTCGATCTAGGGGCTGCTCCCATTTTCCACAAGATCACACGTTGGAAGAATTCCATGCCTCAATACCGTGTTCACCACCTCGATCGGCTACACCAAGTACGAGCTGAACTAGAAGTTAAACGACCAGGTATTTACCTAGCTGGCGCAGGATATGAGGGGGTAGGCATTCCCGACTGCATTGGACAAGGAAAGATGGCCGCCGTTAAACTAATGGATCATCTTATGAGGTCATAAACAAAGAAAAAAACTCTAATCATGAAGATTAGAGTTTTTTTACACCCTTTATCTTAACTTTAATAATATGGTTGTTCGGTATTTCCTAAACAGAAAATAAAACGAGAGGTAGATCAATACAGAAGAAACAGCAATATTAATAAAAGTTCCTGTAATATACTGTAAGCTCCCCGAATGCTGTAAACCACTGACCGTTTCATCTACAGCCTCTAGATAATGAACCTCATTCAGGTCATTTACCTTACTTGGCTCACTAAAGATGAAGCTTCCCACCTTATAATTCAATAAGAACAGTATGGGCCAAATCGGGGCTCCCATAACTCCTCCAATCACAGCAGCCACAAGATTGACTCCTGTCAGCTTCGCAAGGGCTATAGAAAGCATAGGACCAAGACCAAAAGTAGGAAACCAATTCGGAACAAACCCTAGGGTCAGACCCATGGCAATTTGGTGAGGGCCTGCCTTCAAGCGAAACAAGCGGAGGAGGTAATACTTCAGACCTCGTTTGAGTTTCCGTTTCATACCGATTCACCTAACAATCCTGTTTAATATTTGTAACCTTTATTATATCAAACAAGCAGGACTGATTTCTATGAATCAGTTGTTAAAAGTGCTTTAACCTAAATATATCAATAGTTTACTCATAATGAGGAACTAGACGATTGAGATGGGCGACCATTTCCATACAAGGTTGAATAGAAGCATGGGGACGCCCAATCGATTGCTCTAACAAACAATCATAGACCAAAAAATCGGACTCCGGATTTCCCGTAGGCAAAGCTACAAATCTTTGTCTTGGTTGTGGCATGTATTCTATCATATTAAAAACCCCCATCAATTTAATCACATAAATATAGTTTTCTCATGAAAAGCTCTAGCTATACATAGTTTTTCTTGATTCAATTCATTGGTATAATGTGGAGGAGGAAATTATGTATGAATTTTAAAAGGAAGGCAGGGAGCCATGTTGAAAAAGTGGAGTGAGATTTCATCCCTTGATGAATGGAGAGAGAATTGGGAAGCATCTGGTGAACATCCCGTAGTGATCTTCAAGCACAGTACAGCTTGTCCGGTTAGCGCGGAAGCCTTAAGGGAGTACGAGCAGTATATATCTAAGATATCGGATACCGAGGTCAAGTACTTATTGGTTAAGGTAATAGAATCTCGTCCTATTTCCAATCAAATTGCCGAAGACTGCCAGGTCAAGCATGAATCCCCACAAGCCCTTGTGATTAAAAACAAGCAGGTAACCTGGAGTGCTTCCCACTGGAAGATCACGGAGAGCTCGCTAAAACAAGCAATAGATGGATAAAACCAAAAAAGCTACTGAGTGCAGTAGCTTTTTGTTTTATTTTATAATTCTATTCTTATTCTTAAAGGTTTGGACAAGGGAGTTAATATTTTGGTAGCAATCTACACAAACTCGATTGTTGCGGATAAGCGTACCACAACGGTCACAGGGATAATCTAAATTCGGGTAATCTTCCAGAACAATACGCTTCTTGAGAATAAACTTTGTTATCCGTTTTACAGAAAGACCTGTAGCCTCACTCACGTCCTGTATCGTGCTCTTAGGATTGCTCTTTAAGTATGATGTACACTTCGCAATATCTTCTTCAATCTTCTTCACACAGTCAGGACACATATCAATACGGGTTCTAACGTATAACTTTCCACACTCTGGGCAGTTAGATAAACTCATGACGGATTCTCCTCTTTCTTTTCATACTATTTACGTTGTCGCTAGAGCATCTGCAAAAGCCTTAGCGTAAGGAGGAAGATCAGGAGGGCGACGACTAGACACCACATGACCATCTACCACGACGGGTTCATTAAGCCAGATGGCACCTGCATTTTCCATATCATCCTTAATACCAGGGGTACTGGTTACTTTTCTACCTTGAAGGATTTTCGCAGATATCAAGACCCAGCCTGCGTGACAAATTTGTCCGATTGGCTTTTGGTGTTGATCCATCCATTTTACCATGTTCAATACCTCAGGATAACGTCTTAACTTGTCCGGTGCCCAACCCCCAGGCACAAGGATACCATCGTAATCGGAAGGATTGATTTCGGAGAACGAATAGTCTGCTATGGCAGGGACACCATATTTTCCTACATAGGTCTCTTTTGCCTTAGGACCAACTAAATGAACCAAAGCCCCTTCCTCTTGTAACCGCATGACAGGGTACCATAGTTCCAAATCTTCGAATTCATGATCGACTAAAGCAATGATCTTCTTGTCCGCTAAGCGCATTCAGGTCGGCCCCTTTCCATCGTCAACGTTTCTATAGATTATTATATCAAATATTTTGGTATAATGGTTGGTAATCCTAAGAGAGAGGAGGGGAAGAGATGAAACCCTTACAGATCTCCCCTGAAACTGCCGTTAAATTAGCCGAGAAACTGAAAGTTCCTCTAGAACAACTCATGCATATGCCCCAGCATATCCTCATGAAGAAGCTCATGGAGTTAAGTACGGAAGAGGAAGAAAAGAAAGAAGAAAAATAGAGGATGGCTCGTATGAGCCATCCTCTTCTGCTAGAGAGAAGAGTGATTGTGCAAAATATGCATGGACTTAATATAGTTGTCTAAACCTCTCATCGTGGTAATCCCACGTCGTTCAAGCCGGTCTATAAATTTTAAGAATAGCTCAGCGGTCATCTTTGCGTCACCGAGTGCATGGTGGCGATTCTTAATCGGCACGTGGTAGAGACCAAGGAGATAATCTAAGTTATGTAGTTTCTGAGAGGGATGTAGATGATAGGATAATGACATCGTGTCAATGGTCGGATTGGTTAATTTGGAACGAACATACCTTTTCAATTGAATATTTATAAAGTTCAAATCAAAATCGGCGCAGTGAGCCACCAAATAATGACCTTCAATGTATTGAAGAAATTTGTGAATCACCACGAGCGCAGGGGGAGCATCTTGTAGATCCTCCTCCTTGACCTTGGTAATTTCAGCCACCTGTGAGGGCACAGCTCGATAGGGATTAATCCATTCATGGAACACTTTTTCCTCGTTGATCTCCCCATTCTTGATAAGAACAGCACCAATAGACAGCAACTCATCGCCAGCATACGGGTGGAAGCCGGTCGTCTCGGTATCGAAGATCACAAAGGTGGTATCCTTCAGTGGAAGAGAGGGGTCATGCCTATACCTCTTGGCTTGAAGCAAGAGATCTGAGATAGAGGTTAGCAGCTCTGGATTGTAGGATATGGTTGTCTTCTTATCGAACAAGATGTACTGGATCCACTTTTTAAAGCCTGTGATCATAAACGAGCTCCTCCTACATGGAATCGGCGCGCAATCATCTGCTGTACCCATTTCGCCGTTGATAAGGCTCTTTTGAGCTTAATATAATCCTGTTTCGTTAATGACTTTACACAGATCGAGTTACTTAAGGGAACCCCGGTTGTCATCTGGCGCAAATTCTCCTGAATGCGAAAGACCATGAGTGTGTTAAACGCCTTTTCAATCTCCTCAGCTTCTTCTAAAGTAAAAATTCCTCTAGCTTGCAATGCCGCTAATCGCTCTAAGGTTGATATAGCCGTCACGCCAACATGAAGGGAGAGAATTCTCATCGCGTTGACAATATGCATGACCGCCCCATGCTTCAAATTAATAGAATCTGGAATGTCCGCTCCACGATCCGTAATAATTCTTCCGAAAGCCCCGAGAGGAACATGGTATTCTAGATCATCTTCTGCTAATCGATGGATGAGGTAGTGGTTCCTTTTACTAATCAAGTAAGTTCGAATCTCTTCCGCTAGGGCCATCTGTCCGTAGGCCCCACGAAAATCCAAGAAAATCGTGAAATTACGAAGTTCGTCCCCCTCCAAGCTCTTGTACCATTGATCTACTTCTTGCTTCCATTCCGACACACTGTGGCACCAGCGTGCATTCGTAGCCATGACATTGCCTGTACAACGGGGAAATCCGCATCGTTCAAGTCCTGAAACCATCTTCTCGGCAAACTGTGCAAAGTAACCCACCACCTTTTCCTTTTCGTCAGAGGATACATCCTGATAGATGATGGCATTATCTTGATCCGTACTTAAGGTTTGTTCTCGGCGGCCTTCGCTACCCATGGTTAGCCAGCAGTATTCTACAGGAGCCAGTCCCAGACCCTCAGCTGCCATTTCTTGTTCCGAAAGTACGATGAGTCTTCGAAGTAATCGATCATTCAACTCCGTAATAAGGGTACACATTTCATGTGCCGTTGCTTGTTCTTTAACCATGGATTCTAATATCTGATGGATCTGCTTTTTACAATTTGCCAATCCCTCGATGGACTGCTGGGACTCAATCGTATCGACTACCGATAGAACAGCGTTCCCTCTTGCCTGGGTTAAGTTACGCATCGTAACGATGCCTTCTAATCGGCCGTCTAATGCTGTAATCGGAATATGCTTCACCTGATGCTTGACCATCATAAGCAAAGCCTCATAAAAGTAGGCATCTGGAGGGAGAGTGAGAAGTTCTCGAGTCATGAGTTCATGGGCCTGCAGTTGGGAGATCAGGGTTGGCTGGTTGGCTACAGCCCGAATGATGTCTCTTTGCGTGACAATCCCTTGTGGAACCTGGTCTTGACTTACGATGACAAGAGAAGAGATCTGGGCTTTATCCATTCTTCTAGCCAGCTCTAACAGCGAATCCTCTAATCGAGCGGTTAGAACGGGTGTACTCATGATTTCTCCGATCTTTTTTCTATAAGGGTAGGTATCGAGCCCATGGGCATGATAAGAATACTCCTCTTGTATTTTCTCATAGAGATTGTCTAACCGTTGACTAACCATCCGAACCATCTTTTCTGAAAAGAGAAGGTTTTCGCGCAGGAGATCCGAAAAGAGATGATGTGGAATGCGAAGAAGAAGAAGTTCACTCATCGATTGAACCGAAAATTGGGTCTTCCTGTGGGTAATGGCAGAGATAATCCCAATAAGATCACCCGGATGATAGAAGAGAACCGCCACTTCTTCACCTTGATCGTTAATGAAGGTATTTTTCGCTACGCCTTCTAGCAGTAAAAAAATATCATCATTGGTTTGTCGCTCATGGATTACATAGTGATATTTCGGAATCCGCTGAAGCTCGCCACTCAGCAGTAAGCGATCTTGTTGTTTTTCCTCTAACACTTGAAAAATAGCGTGCTCTTGTAAAAATTGCTTCTGCTGATCGTACTTCATTGCTTTTCCCCCTATATAATCCATTAGATTAGGTTGTCTAACGGAAAACGTGATAACTCATTAATCGATGAATTTCCCTCGTCAATTCCTGCTCGTGCGCTCCAGAGTAACCTTCACCGTTCCAATCAATCGTCCCATCCTGATGATAAATCCCACTCAACCATTGTCCTTCTATTAAGAATTGAAAATGCCATGCCTTGCGGAAGTAATCCTTTCCTTTGGTCTCTCTTAGCTGAAAGTGGGTGATCACGAGTATTTCCTCCTCACTATTTTCTCACTATTGATTGTTGTTTGAAAAGTGAAACCTTTATGTCATTGTACCTGAAAGTAGAGTGGATTTTTAGTAAAAAGGACTCGGATGTACAAAATAAAAGAGATGTTCTTAGAAGAAAGGATTGGATTACCTTATGAAAAAGCTTTTACTGGCATTGGGTCTCGTCATGTGTATCATCTTTCTACTGGGGTCCATTGAAGGAAGGTCCATGGCAGATGCCGCCAGTGGTTATGTCAACATTCGAAACGTATTTGAATCGATCGGTGCAAAAGTAGACTGGGTACCGGATCAGCAAATGATTCGAATTGAAAGAGCAGGTAACCAGATTCAGCTCACTGTCGGCTCGCGTATCGCCTTTAAAAATGGGGCGCGAATCACCATGGATCAGCCTGTACGGATTAATCCTTCCACCCAATCTTCCGAGATGTCTACTCGTTTCGTCCATCAACTCGCGAAGGCAGAGAGAAGAGAGAGGCACTATCGCGTGAAGACAGATGATAGCTTGTGGAAGATTTCTAAGCGCTTCGGCATTTCTGTCGATCAACTAGTGCAGTGGAATCATCTGTCATCGCCTCAAGTTTACCCTGGACAACACTTGCAGGTCCAAAGTCCTTATTATACGGTTCAATCAGGGGACACTTTAAGTCGAATAGCGGCTATAACAGAATCGGAAGTATCCGCCATTCGTGAAGCAAATCAACTTACAAGCGATCTATTACAGCCTGGACAAACTCTTTATATCCCGCCTCAGCCGTCCCTGAAGCCGCCTGATATGTTCACAAACGCTTTATTCCCCTTGATTGAGGGGACTTATCAACCATACCAAAACGGCTATGGAGATCGAAGAGACTACTCGACAACAGGGAATACGAGAAGTCATGAAGGAATTGATATCTTTGCCACTAAATGGATTCCAGTGTTCGCCATAGAGGATGGTCGAATCATCCGAAAAGGGTGGAATACCTATGGAGGATGGAGACTAACAATTGAATCAGAAAATGGTATCGCATTTTATTACGCACATTTAGCTGGATACGCAGCAGGGACGGATCTAAGAGAAAAGGTGACGAAAGGACAGTTAATAGGCTATATAGGATCCACAGGTTACGGAGAAGTGGGAACCAAAGGCATGTTTGAACCACATTTGCATTTAGGCATGTATGACACGTCAAGTCCGACATGGAAACCCATGAATCCGTATTGGTATCTGAAATGGTGGGAATTTGAATAAACATTTTGATCCGAGATTTGGAGGGCAACCCCCTCCATTTTTACAGCTTAAAAATAGGGTTACAAAATATCAGTTTTGTTACTGTATTGGTGAGAAATTTAGTTTGATCCGGTGATTCCATGATCCTCTAGCTAATTATGTTATGAGCCTGGGNAGAAATTTAGTTTGATCCGGTGATTCCATGATCCTCTAGCTAATTATGTTATGAGCCTGGGAAACCTAAAAAATGGTCACTTTTTACACATTAACGGAAAAATATCCGGCTATTTTCAGCTTTTTTGGCCCTCTGGTTAAAATAACGGAAAAACCTCCGCTTAACACCAGCTGCTTTTTCAATCTAGTACGAAAACGCTTACAACCAACTAGGAACCGACATAACCGGAAAAATTTCCGTTATTCTTACATTTGAGGTATTTTGGCCTGAAATAACAGGAAGATTTCCGCCTAAGGGCCCCAAAAACCTAAAAAATGGTCACTTTTTACACATTAACGAAAAATCTCCGTCTATTTTGAGCCTTTTTTACCCTCTGGTTAAAATAACGGAAAAACCTCCGCTTAACACCAGCTCTAACCAGCCCAACTCCCAACTCACTTCCACCCTCACCCCAACTTCTCCTTCAACAGCTCATACAAGTGACCTACCGATTGCATGGCATACCTCTTCTCTACTACCTTTCCTCCCTTCACAACCACTAGACATGGAACACTCTCGATTTTCCATTCGTGTGCCCATTCCACATGCAAGTTAATATTCACCTTGTAGATCTTCACCTCAGGTAACGCCACCTGGACAACTTCTAGCATCCGCTCCCCGACCTTACACGTCCCGCATAAAGGGGTATAAAAGTAGAGAGCTACAAAGTCATTCTCTTCCTTTTTCCATTCTTGTAACATCGATCTCCATCTCCTTGTTTATTTCAGAGCCCAATTTGTCCAAACTAATGATACACTACTTCCGTATTCAAGGAGGATTCAGATTGGAATTAATCCCTAAGAAGCTGTTATTCTTTCTGATTCGATCCCGAAATCGCGTATTCATCCCTTTTGTGATCGTGTATGTCCTATTTTGCTCTTATCTTGCTTTTGAAATTGAGCCTTCTACCTTTGGAACCTACTTTAATGCCATGTGGTGGGTGATGACGACTCTCACCACTGTGGGGTACGGGGATTATTCCCCCATCACCACACTCGGTAGAACGTTTGCTATGTTCCTTTATATTACCGGCATAGGGATTTTTGGAGTTGTTATAGGTAAAGTTATAAACTCCATTACTGTGATGAAAAGATGGCGAGAGGAAGGAAAAATGAACTTTACAGGCAAAGATCATCTCATTATCGTAGGCTGGAGTGCCAAATCAGAATTAGCTATTCGAGAAATCCTCACCTCTGAGCCCCATGTTGAGATCGTTCTCATAGCAGACTTGAGGAAGACACCTATACTTGAAGAGCGTGTTCATTACGTCAGAGGTAGAGCGACTGAGGAACAGACTCTATTATCCGCTAATATTCTCAAGTCAAAAGGGGTCATCATCTTTGCCTCCTACATTCAAAACGATGTTCACATCTCTGATCCCATCCTATTAGACGGAAAGACTCTTCTCGTGGCGACAGCCATCAATGCACTAGAGGAAAAATACAAGGCAAGGATTCATGTGACCGTTGAGGTTATTAACCAGGATCATATCAACATGTTCAAGCATGTCCGAATCGAAGAATTC
The DNA here is from genome assembly GCF_004123195.1 of Ammoniphilus sp. CFH 90114. Taxonomy (NCBI): domain Bacteria; kingdom Bacillati; phylum Bacillota; class Bacilli; order Caryophanales; family Paenibacillaceae; genus Ammoniphilus; species Ammoniphilus sp. CFH 90114. The sequence continues at coordinate 20,020 of NZ_SDLI01000012.1, read as the reverse complement.
ATCCCTTCCTACGAAATGGTCTCTCATGCTGCGGTAAGATCCTTGTTCACGCACGGAGTTACCGATATCTATGCTGAACTGATGAGCCGAACTTACGGTGAGAACTTATACGAGATTGAAAAGCGCCCCCACTGGAATACGTACCGTGAGGCCTTCTTCGAGCTTCTTGATGAAGGTGCGACCCTGATCTCCGACGGTAGTGACCTCTATATTAATCAAAAGCTATCCGATCCCATTCCACCTAAGGCAAAGCTATTTGTGATCTGTGACAGAGAAACCTATGATAAAATCAAGGCTGCTCCTCACTCTTAGAAATAATGAACCCCCCTCAAAACTGAGGGGGGCCTAACCTAACTATTACTTATTATCAAAAAACTCGCTGTAAAGAGCCTGAACCGCCTTTACTTCATCCACGCCTTTTACTCCGAACATCATGCTGACCTCGGAGGAACCTTGGTTGATCATCTCGATATTGACCCCGGATTTCGCCAAAGCACTTGCTGCTCTAGCTGTTGTTCCTACATTATGTCTCATGCCTTCCCCAACAATCATAATCATCGCGAGGTCGCGCTCGACCACAACATTATCTGCTCCAAGCTCTGAATAAATACGATAAACAATCTCTTTCTCCGCTTTTTCATCGAGTTGCTTCTGGCGCAAGATCACAGAGATATCATCGATTCCAGAGGGTGTATGCTCGTAAGACAAGCCGTAATCTTCAAGGATGTGGAGGAGCTTACGTCCAAACCCTACTTCACGGTTCATCAAATATTTACTTACATAGATACTGCAGAATCCAGTGTCACTAGCAATTCCACTAACCGGACCGTTCGTAACATCTCGTTCAAGCACAATATTCGTCCCTGGAGCTTCAGGATTATTCGTATTCTTGATGCATACCCGAATGCCTGCACGGAAGGCCGGAATCAACGCTTCATCATGGAACACAGAAAAACCAGCATAGGAAAGCTCCCTCATCTCTCGATAAGTCAACACCTTGATTTCCTTCGGGTTCGAAACCATGTTAGGATTAGCGGAAAATACAGAATCTACATCTGTAAAGTTTTCATAAAGAGAGGCATTCACCCCTGCAGCAAGGATGGAACCGGTAATGTCGGAACCTCCACGTGAAAATGTAACAATCTTGCCTTCCTTGGAATAACCAAAGAATCCCGGTACAACTAAGATCCCTGTACGCTCTCTTAAGGTACGCAAATTATCATAGGATTCTGGGAGGACCTGGGCGTTGCCTGGCTCATCACTTACCAGCAGTCCAGCCTCCTGGGGATTCACGTAGTATGCCTCATGTCCCTGACTGTTAAAATATTGAGCAACAAGCTTGGCACAATTGTCTTCTCCACTTGCTTTAATCGCATCCATGTAACGAGCCGGATTCGAACGGTCAGCATGAAGAATCTCTAGTAAATCCATGGATATCCGGTCTACGATTTCCTCGGATAATCCAAGCTCTTGAGCAATGTCCCGATACCTCGATACAACTGCTTGAAAAGCGTCGTTCCCTTCCCCATGCTCTAAGAATTGCTCTGCACACGCAATGAGCAAGTCCGTCACCTTCGTATCTTCCTTAAAACGTTTCCCCGGTGCGGAAACGACGACAACTCTTCTTTCTGGATCGGAAATAACGACCTGATAAACCTTCTTTATTTGTGCTGCGGAAGCAACCGATGTTCCGCCAAACTTTGCTACCTTCATCTTGATCCCCCAATTTGATTTCTGAATAAACCTTATTATCTCTCTATTTTAGTTTCCTTGCAATCCTTTTTCGCCGCGTTAAAGTAAAAACGATGTTGCCAATAATAACCTTTAGGTCACGTTCTACCCTTATCCAAGCAACTGACCCTAAGACGACTAGTAGAAAAATAAGCAAAAGATAAATCATCGAAACTTGACCTTGAGCAACAAACAAATAGGCGATCTTGATCCATAAAATATGAGATAAATAGATAGGAAAAGTATTTCTCCCTATAAAAGTAATAAAACTAACAAGCCTGTTGGATTCCACCCTTGGATAGAGCCCACCTAGTAGTAATAAAGCAAGAACAGAAAAGGGAACCAGAAAAGGGGTATAATAAATAAAATAAGTTCTCCTACTCTCAACCAAAAATACGGCAAACAAAAGATAAGACAAAGCCATACATACCCTTATAAGGATCTTATTCCCCTTTTTTGCAAGGGTGACTACTCTCTCCTGATGAATTGCAAGCAGCAGTCCTAGAGCGTAGAATGACATCCAATGCAGGGGCAATCTCGCGTCCGTATTTAGATAGAACGTGTCCAACGAGCCTTGCCAAATGGATTGCTCCGCCGTATAAAGCAACCCCAGATGAAGAATCACGACGGATACTAGAACTCCAGTCAACGAGCTTGCTGTCATTTGCCTTCCCCCTAACACGATAAAGGGAGTCAAAAGGATAAAACCAAAGTATGCGACCATAAAGTACAAATGAACCTCAGAATATCCGAAAACAACGCTAGACAGGACCCCTAGGTCGGGTCGCAAGTAATAAATGTCTGGTGTAAAATAATAGACGGTTGACCAGATTAGATAGGGAATACCGTATGTTCTCGCCTTATGTAACAGGAATGAATCCCAATTGTCCATTCCCCAGTACTTATTATAGGTCATGAAGCCGAGAACCCCAATAAAGACAGGCACCGCAAAGCGAAACAGCATATCGATGATCTGCCCCATAACGACAAGGGGATGATCTGCTGTAATCAGTAGCTCGATATGGATGACGATAACCCCAAGGATGCTCCATCCCTTAATAAAATCTAGAAATCGGAAACGTTCCGCCATACGTTACAGAACTCCCCCCTTCTCAGCTACCTATTAGATTAGTATACAAGAGCAGAGAGGGTAAAAAAAGAAAGGATCCTTCTATGTTAAGTGAAATCCCAGATCATCTACGCGAACATTTGCTCATCTTATTTGTCGGTTATAATCCTAGTATCCGTTCAGGAGAGACGGGACATCATTACGCTAATCCCAATAACCGTTTTTGGACGATCTTGCACCGTTCTGGCTTAACCCCAAGAAAGTATACAACAGAGGAAGACCGCGACTTGTTAGAGCTTGGTTATGGATTTACGAACATCGTAGCAAGACCCACCCGAACGGCGCTAGAAATTACAAAAGAGGAATACCAAGAAGGGCGAGAGTTATTGAAGCAGAAAGTCTTGAAATATAAACCTAAAATCGTATGTTTCGTAGGCAAAGGAGTGTACGAAGAGTATAGCGGAAAGCGTAATCTTGGATGGGGTGTTCAACAACCTCCGGTCATGGAAGGCGTCGTGGAGTTTGTAGGGCCCTCCTCCAGCGGTTTAGTCCGCATGAAGATTGAGGAAGTCGTTGATATTTACCGGGGCTTATACGACTTAGTTGCACCCTATCAACAAAAACCATAAAGAGAGGAGTTTCCCCTCTCTTTATGGTTTCGTTTCCTCTACTGATCGTTCTCTTTCCTTCTTTCTCTTTTGGCGGCGAATGAATAGCCAAACAACTACACCTATCGGGAGGTAAACAAACAAGAGAAACGGCAAGTAAGTCACCAACAACACTACGCTCTGAGTAAAGAACTCTCCCACTCCACCTAGGGATTGGACAAATCCGGCACGCGCCTGGGTCCAAGGCTTATCTTCTACATACTCCGCTTCCTTTACCTCTTGTATGCTCAACTGAATTGTGGACAGATTAGCCATATGATCTAAATAGCGGTTCTTCCCTTGCAACGCTTCGATCTCACCACGAATACGAAACAGCTCTTGCTGAATCTTAATAATATCCTCCATTTTATCGGCTTTCGCCAGTAACTTCTGAACTGCTTCTTCTTGTAAGGTTAAGTTTTGGATACGAGCCTCATTATCATAAAACTGCTCCGTCACATCATCTCCCTTTTGCGAGATATTGACGGACTTTCCGATGGCTTGGAGCTGTTCAACAATGGAAAGATAATTCTCTTGCGGGACCCGCAACGTAAAGAAGGCTTCCCGCTCATTTTCCCGATACTGCTCAATGGAAGAAGACTGTATATACCCTCCAGATCGATCAATCAACTGTTGCACAAGCTTCAGCGCAGGTTCAAGCTCCGTCACTTTTTGACGCATTTCTGCTGTTTTAATAATCTTTCTCTGGTAGGAGGCTGTTTGTTCGAGATTCGCAACTTCCCCTTCCGAGAAACCAGCAGGTCCTTCTGCTGTAACTGATTCTTTCGCTGCATAATCCATTGCACTCTGGTTACTCGATGAACCATCTTTTGCTTCCTGTTGACCACACCCGGCTAAAAGGAGTAATACAAGCCCCATCATTGCCTTCAACAACCACAACCACTTATTGCGAACCATTGTTTTGCCCCCTGTCTACTCTCTTTACTTTTATTGACGTAAGAAGATCGAGAAAAGTTGAAGCCCTTACCAAGTTTTTTATAATGAACAGTTGAACTTCGTCTGACATAATGAGAAAAAACGCTAAAAAGGAAATAGGGTAGGTATGATGAATCATTTAGAATATAATATGAAAGTATGGGATAAAAAGAGAAGAAAAGCGCAAGCTCAAACGATCATTGCAGGATTGGTATTCGTAGGGCTCCTCGTGGGGATTGGGGTTAACGCCACGATGATATTCTCTCCTACTCATTCCTTCCCAACCTTTAAGTTCGGTGTGTTAGCAGGGATTACGCTTATTTTCTTACTATTATCTCTATCTACTTGGACGAATTACAGTTTCCTCTATCATTACTTTACTAGTCAATGGATGTACACGAGGCAACCTGAATCACTTGAACTTCTCACAGGTACGATAGACTCTATGGATTCCGTACGGATGCCTTACATAGGATCGTTTAGGCGTATTCAGCTCCGTCTTCAGGATGGAGATACGATTACCCTCTATATCAAACCTGAATTGATCAGAGGAGTACAACCGTCGGAACGCATACGAGTGCTTACTTTTCATATGTTTGCAGTAGAGGTTACATTTTAGAACGGGGGCTATAAGGATGTATTTTGATGCCCATATTCATCTCGACCAATACGATACAGATCGCTTAGAAAGTTCAATAGAGAGTTGGAGAAGTCATGGAGTACGAGGGGTCTTAGCGGTTTCGACAGACCTCAAGTCCTCTTACACCACATTAGAGCTTAAGGCCAAGTATCCTGACTTTGTCTATGCTGCAGTAGGCTATCACCCTGAGTTAGCTCTGCCGAAGGAACAAGAACTTTATGAATTCGCTGCTCTGGTGGAAAAAGAAAGACGAAATATATCAGCCATCGGAGAAGTGGGGCTCCCTCACTATCAGTTCTATGGCATAAAGGAACAGCCATCTTTGGCTCCTTATGTAGAAATCCTTCGTTATTTTTCTCAACTAGCCGTTCAACATCAGCTGCCTATCCTTCTTCATGCCGTTCATGACAAAGCCGAACTTGCACTAAGGATCATCCAAGCACAGCAAGTGAAGCTGGCCCACTTTCATTGGTTGAAGGCTCCGCCTCAGGTTACACGTCTTATTGTAGAGGCTGGATATTATATCTCTGTGACACCTGAAGTATGCTACCGACCCCGGGATCAGGAATTACTAAATCAAATCCCCTTGTCTCAATTATTGCTTGAAACAGATGGTCCATGGAAGTACGATCCACCGTTCCATAACCTTGCGACAACCCCCTTACTCCTACAGGATGTCGCTAACAAGGTATCTGATCTTTATCAACGACCGCTAGAGGACGTGTTGGAAGCTTGCTGGAGGAATGCACAGTGTCTACTTCAAATACATAGATAAAGAGAGTGTCCCTATCAGGTCGGTAAAACCGAATCCTAGGGAGCACTCTCTTAGAATCTTCAAATCACTGTTAGTGTGTCTCAATATACTCGAATAGAAAGGACTGCCCGTTCCGATAAAAACGAGGATCATAGATTCCCAATCGTCCCTGTTCTTTCACTACAACCACAAACGGCGCCCATTGGTATAATGTCCTTGCTCGAGTGTTCTCTTCAAACAAATAGTCTAGATTGGTCTCTTCAGCTGTCTGAAGTTGAATTTCCATCTTTGGTGTTCCCCAGCTAGTAGCTCCCAGTATTTCGACCTGTTGATCTCTCTTGCCTATCACTTTAAAATTCCAAGGAACGAAGTCAGCTGATAAGGCAACTTGCTCATATTGATCCTTCACATTCTGGTAAATATAAAAGCCTTGTGCAGATTGAAGGAGAAAGTGAACAGCAATGAGCAGCCCAACTCCTTTAAATATCTGATGTGTTGGGTACTTCCGTAAGCGACTTAGGATAAAACCAAATAAAATGATCGTCCAGACCACAAAATCTATAATAGGTATCGTTCCAAATGTCAATCTCACGTTGGAGAAGGGTTCTAAGTAGCCCGTCCCCCAAGCATTAAAAATATCGCTGGTATTGTGGATAAATACAGCTAACAATCCCGTGTAGAAGATTCGTTTGTCCTTCACTTTCCAAATCAGATAGCAAACAGCAGTAAGGAGTAGAGCCCAGACAGGAACCAAAAATACAGAGTGGGTGATACCACGATGCCACATCAGGTAGAGCCCCTGTTGATCCCACCACTTTGATACCACATCAATGTCAGGAATCTGACTTCCTATCACAGCCGTAAAAAGCAAAGAATGTTTCATCGGCTTATTCATTTCTTCTTTATTGATTGCTTTATAAATTGTTAACCCAAACAACGTATGTGTAATCGTATCCATGCTTCCCCCACATAGAGTAGAATCTAAACACCCACCGGGCGTTCATCTTAACATTCACTTCAAGCGGTTCGAAGTAAACCCTTCACAAAACTCTCGAGTTCCTCTATACTAGAAAACCCCGCAAAACCACTGATCTCTTTCTCCAACCCCATTTTCTTGTGGACCACTTTTTCCCCATTAATCCTAAATCCAAATTTCTCTATCACTTGAATCTCCTGTTCGGATAAAGGTGACATGTCCGTTTTCCTCCTTATCCTGACACTTCAGGCAGCGAATCATCCTTACTTACCCTTCACTTCTAGTACGAAGCCTGCTTGTTCTGAATCCTTAATATGGTGCTCCACAACACTTTCCCAGCCTTGCTTTTGTTGGATCAAGAGAAGAATCTGCTCATCTTCCATAATGGACTCATCCCCATTCTTATGTTCACAGGCTACCCACCAAGAGTCAATGCGATCCTCAATATAACTTGTTTCTAACATAGCATCCTGTACGGCAAACTCCGGCTGACTCGTTTTTATGAAATCTAATACCATCTTCTCAATCTGCTCCTGATTCAACTGCAATTTTAATCCTGTAGTCATAAACTTATTCCTCCTCACACTATATGTCAGCTCTTATTCAAGAAATCGTACTTATGTTCATTAACTTACCTTGCTTTAACTTTCATACCAATATAGTCCACTTCTATTGTACCCTTTTTTTAGTATATCAGTCGAACATCCAGTGTGCTTTCACAAGGAACAGAGACCAAAAAACCATCACGTTCTTGTGATGGCTTCTTAGTGCACGTCTTTCTTGAGTTTGTTTTCTCCGTATTCCTTAAGGACGTTACCTTCTTCGTCCACAATCTTCAACGAATCTAAATTTGCTTTCAAGGACATTCTGACGGCTTGAATATATTCCTGTCTCAAAGCATCTTGTTCTTTCTTCTCTGCCGGAGTCAGTCCCGTTGACTTCGACTTCCTGGCCAACTCGTTAATGCGCTCAATCTTCTCAGGAGTAACCAATTGAATCTGTCTCCTCTCTAAAAGGTGTTCCTATATTGTACCATACCCTACCTTCTAGAGTCTATTTACTGAACCGATCGTGGGATATGAATCTGTTGACCAGGATATATGTAGGCACTATCCAGCTGATTCTCATCGATTATAAGTTGAATCATCTGGGGAATAGTTAATTGATGATCTTCGTTAAATTGATCTGCAATCTTCCATAGAGAATCCCCTGACTGAACAATAACTTGCTCATAGGAAGTCAACCCACTTGCATAGGCTGGCTTCGTCCATGTAATGTTACCAACTATATGAAATAAGCTCGTAAATAACAACACCATCATAGTAAACCCAAAAACAATCGCTCTCATTACCTTCATCCTCTCTCTATATACGAACAAATGATCTTAATTACACTATAATTCGAACGAATGTTCCTGTCAACGCTTTTTTCTCGAACTTATGTTTGTATATTTGACCAATCCTTGTTATAATGAAAAAAAAAGAAGGTTTTGGTAAAAGCAAGGGGGAAACAGGATGAAGTTATCATCGCGTCAGCATGCCATCCTTGACTTCATTAAGAGAGAAGTGAAGGACAAGGGGTACCCACCTTCCGTGCGGGAGATTGGAGAAGCCGTCGGACTTGCATCAAGCTCAACAGTACATGGTCATTTAGCCCGCCTAGAGAAGAAGGGATTAATCCGTCGAGATCCAACGAAACCAAGGGCCATTGAAATATTAGATGATCTCGACCTTCCGGAAGAAGACATCAGTGTACCAACCGTTAGAATTCCTGTCGTTGGGAAAGTAACAGCAGGGGAACCGATTCTCGCAGTAGAGAATGTAGAAGAGTATTTTGTGCTACCAGAGCGAATGGTAGGGCCTGATACGATTTATATGTTGAAGGTGGAAGGAAACAGTATGATTGAAGCAGGAATTCTGGACGGAGATTATGTCATTGTTAGGCAGCAATCTGTGGCGAATAACGGAGACATCGTTGTTGCGATGACAGAAGATGAGGAAGCAACTGTAAAGACCTTTTACAAAGAGAAGAACCATATTCGTCTGCAGCCAGAGAATCCTGATTTAGAGCCTATCCTCTTACCCCATGTGACGATCCTAGGGAAAGTAGTAGGCGTTTTTAGGAATCTACACTAGTCATAGAAATATAGAGGGTGTCCCCAGATCGGAAAACCGATTTTGGGGACACCCTTTCTCATTCCTATCACAGCTGGGTCAGCGGGAGGTCAGATCCCCCAATGATTGGCGCCCTGAAAACGAGGATGGGCGAATTTCGGGGTGTCAAAAATCCAGATTGACACCCCAAAATCGCGGTCCGACCATTTTCGGGTACTCAAAACCACAGATTGACACCCCCAAAACGCAATCCCACCATTTTCGGGTACGCAAAACCTCGGGTTGACACCCAAAAGCGCTCCGACCATCTCCCGAATCCTCTACCGAAGATCCACCCCTTATATGGCAATGAAAAACGTGGTAATCATAATAAGTTGCAGAACAAGTTTGGCTCCAGCACTGCTAAAGAAGGCCGCTAATGTACCTAAGGCTATCTTCATTGAGATGCCGGCATCCTTGTTGCGAAACCACTCTACAGCAAAGACTAGGAGAATGGGACCAACGAGGACCCCGATAGGACCTAAGATAAACGGACCAATTAGCAATCCTATAACGGAAGCGATCATACCAGCTTTTGATCCCCCATACTTTTTCACGAAAACCATATTTGTCAGAACGTCCGCTAGGATAATAAGAACCGTAACCCCACCCATTGCCCACCAAAACCAAGGAGGCAGCCCTTGATCAGAAACAAAAAATTGATAAATCAAGAATCCTCCCCATACTAGTAAGGCATCCGGTATGACAGGTACAACGATCCCAACAAGACTCCCAATAAAAAACAAAACAATAATACCCCATAACAACCATTCCATCGTTACTCCTCCTTACTATAACATCCTCTCCCAAGCTTCTACGAAGAAAACCTACAAAAGAATTCACTTTTAGGAAAAAAATTTATATAAGTAGCTCGGCCGTTTCAGTAGGGCATACAGCATACAAAAAAAAAAACAGGACCCCTCCGAAAGGGGTCCTGCAAAAATGCTCAAGATCATATTAATAGTTAACCATGTACTGATCTCTTTCCCAAGCGTGAATTTGGGTACGGAACATATCCCACTCAATTTCCTTCGCTTCGATGAAGTGAAGAACAGCATGTTCACCAAGCGCTTCGATAATGACTGAATCGTTCTTTAAGCACTCAAGAGCTTCCTTCAAGCTTGCTGGCAAGGTTTCAATGCCTGCTTCTTCTCTTTCAGCTTCATTCATCACATAGATATTGCGATCTGTTCCTGGAGGGCATGGCAAATTATTCTCGATACCGTCCAATCCAGCAGCTAGCATGACGGCTAGGGCCAAATATGGGTTAGCAGCAGGATCTGGATTACGAACTTCTACACGCGTGCTTAAACCACGAGAAGAAGGAATACGAACTAGTGGACTTCTATTCTTGGCGGACCAAGCAACATAACATGGAGCCTCATATCCTGGTACAAGACGCTTGTAGGAGTTAACAAGCGGGTTCGTAATAGCAGAGAATCCACGAGAATGCTTCAGGATTCCGGCCATGTACTGTTTAGCCGCTTTGCTTAAACCTAGTTCATCACTTTCATCGTAGAACGCATTTTCTTTGCCATTGAATAGGGATTGGTTACAGTGCATACCAGATCCGTTAATACCAAACAATGGCTTCGGCATGAAGGTCGCATTCAATCCATGCTGACGAGCGATCGTCTTTACCACGAGCTTGAAGATCTGAATTTGGTCCGCTGCTTTAATCGCATTCGCGTATTTAAAATCAATTTCGTGCTGACCTGGAGCTACCTCATGGTGAGAAGCTTCGATCTCAAAGCCCATCTTCTCAAGAGTCAGAACGATATCACGACGGCAGTTTTCTCCTAGATCAAGCGGAGCGAAGTCAAAATAGCCGCCATTATCATTTAAGTCAAGGGTCGGTTCCCCTTTATCATCTAATTTAAATAGGAAGAATTCAGGCTCTGGACCTACATTCATTGCAGTGAAGCCCATTTCTTCTGCCTTCTTTAATTGACGCTTAAGAATTCCACGTGGATCCCCTGGGAACGGAGTTACTCCATCAGCTAAATACACGTCACAGATCAACATCGCAACCGTTCCGAAATCACTTCCCCAAGGGAAAACGGTCCATGTATCTAGATCTGGGTATAAATACATGTCAGATTCCTCAATACGAACGAAACCTTCGATGGAAGATCCGTCAAACATCATCTTGTTGTCAAGAGCCTTCTCCAATTGACTAACAGGAATCTCCACATTCTTGATCATTCCTAACAAATCTGTGAATCCTAGACGGATATATTTCACATTGGATTCATTAGCTAAACGCATAATGTCTTCTTTCGTATAACGTGTACTCATTTCCTGACCTCCTCAAATTTCTCTTCACTTTCATTTCTTTAAGGTCTATATTCTTCCTAATGGAAAAATCTAGATAACTCTCCGCGATTCATCGGGGTAGATCCCGGTCGATTCATCATCAATTGCTGCTTAAGCAACTGCCTTAACTCGGTATCAGACATCTCCTTGCGCTTCTTCTCGGAACTATCTGAAATGACGGTTGCTTCCTTCACCGGCTCTTCCTTATTAAGGTTCATTACTTGCTTAATCCCTGCAATATTAAGCCCCTTCTCAATGTAGGACTTGATGGTTAGAAGCCTATCAACATCGTTAAAGGAAAACAAACGCTGATTCCCTTCCGTTCTGGCTGGTTGAATCAGTTCGTTCGTTTCGTAGTAGCGAATCTGTCTAGCCGTTAAATCCGTTAGCTTCATCACAATCCCAATGGGAAATAGGGCCATATTGCGGCGAATATCGTCGCCCATCCTGAACACCCTCTTCCGAAGCAATTTTTATTAAAGCCATTACATATATTTTACCATGTTCAACATACATGTCAATGCTTGTAATAAAAACTGACATAAATAAGGCGTGTCCCTAGGAAAGAGGCAAGAGGCCCTTCTCAGCAAGTGCATCTAACGCCGTCAGTACGCCTACCTTTACGTGAGAGTAGGTTAAGCCACCCTGAACAAATCCAAGATACGGGGGTCTTAATGGGCCATCCGCCGATAGTTCAATACTTGCCCCTTGGATAAAGGTTCCCGCAGCCATGATCACCTGATCGGCATACCCTGGCATCTCACTCGGTTCCGGACGCACATGAGAATCCACAGGAGACGCCTTCTGGATTCCTTGGCAAAAGGCAATGAGCTTCTCTGCACTTCCAAATTCGACGGATTGAATCAGGTCTGTTCTTGGATCATTCCATTTGGGATTTGTTCTAAAACCGAGGCTTTCTAATAACGCAGCCGTGAAGGTGGCTCCCTTCAGCGCTTCTCCGACCACATGGGGAGCTAAAAAGAACCCTTGGTACATCTCATGAAGAGAGTATAAGGAAGCTCCTCCTTCTGCGCCAATCCCTGGTGCAGCCATCCGGTAAGAGGCAAGAGTCACCAAGTTTTCTCTTCCCACAATATACCCTCCGGTTTTCGCTATTCCGCCTCCAGGATTCTTGATTAAAGAGCCCGCCATAATGTCGGCTCCTACTTGAGTTGGTTCAAGCGCCTCTGTGAATTCTCCATAACAATTATCGACAAAGACAATGACATCCGGTTTAATTTCTTTTACGAATTGGATCATTTCACGAAGTTGTTCAATGGGAAAGGACGGACGATCCGCATAGCCTCTGGAACGCTGAATACCAATGACCTTCGTTTTCTCTGAAATAGCTTGAGCTACCCGTTCAAAATCAACCGCCCCTTCCTCGGTTAGGGGGATCGCTTGATAGTCGATCTGGTAATCCTTTAGCGAACCCTGACCATTCCCTCGAACTCCAACCACTTCTTCCAACGTATCGTAGGGTGCCCCTGTGATGTACATCAATTCATCTCCAGGACGAAGAATCCCAAACAACGAGATCGCAATGGCATGTGTACCCGATATAATTTGCGGGCGAACTAGGGCAGCTTCCCCTCCAAACACCTTAGCATAGATTTTTTCCAGCGTGGATCGGCCCACATCATCATAACCATATCCAGTAGAAGGAGCAAAGTGATAATCGCTCACTTCTTCTTCTTGAAAAGCCCTCAAGACTTTGAATTGATTGTAGTCCGACATGACATTGATTTCTTTCACACGCGGCTCGATTTTTTCCTCTGCCGCTTCAACGAATGGTCTAAAATATTCTCCGTGCTTTAGCAATGTATACATGAAAGGTTTAACTCCTTGGTTTACATAATGTGCATTTTGTTATCTATTATGATTGTAGGTATGGAGAAAGCTCTGAAGATAACCGCCCATAATTCTCTTCTGAGAGTCGGACGGTTAACTTCCATCCTTCTTCTGTCTCTTCCTTCTGTGTGACTTCACCCATTCTATGTAGTTTAGACATGATCATGGACTGATCATAAGGAAGCATTAAGGAATAGAGGGAAACATCAGCAAAGACTTTCTCTTCCACCATACGCATGAGTTCAGCCAATCCATCCCCCGTGACAGAAGAGACCAGAACGTCGTCTCGCTGGAGATACGGTTTGACTTCTAAAAGATCTGCCTTGTTATAGACCTTAATGATCGGAACGTCCAAGGCCCCTATTCCATCCAACACGGATTCTACTGTGGCAATTTGTTCATCTCGCTCAGGACTTGAGCTATCGATCACATGCAACAACAGATCCGCTTGAGTGACCTCTTCCAACGTACTTTGGAAAGCCTTAACTAACTTATGAGGCGAATTTTGGATAAAACCAACCGTATCACTTAGTAACCACTCCCAGCCATTTTCGAGTTCGATCTTTCTCGTCGTGGTGTCTAGGGTCTTAAACAACTTATTTTCGGCTTCCACTTGCTCATCTTCAATTTGATGAACATATCGATAGATGGCATTAAATAAAGTTGATTTTCCTGCATTCGTGTATCCCACAAGGGAAACTACCGGAATCCCTGTCTTCTTTCGTTGGGCTCGGTGAAGCTCCCTTGTCCGTTTCACCTCCGTTAGGTGCGCTTCAATCTCTGAGATTCGACGACGGATATGTCTTCGATCTAATTCAAGCTTCTGCTCACCCGCACCCCTTGAACCGATTCCACCCCCTTGGCGGCTCAGTTCCTGACCTCTTCCCGTTAGTCTCGGGAGCTTATAAGAAAGTCTCGCTAGCTCAACTTGTAGAATACCTTCCCGACTCTTCGCCCGCATAGCAAAGATGTCGAGGATAAGCGAGGTGCGATCAATGATCTTAATATCCAATATATTTTCTAGGTTGCGTTGTTGTATAGGAGACAGTTCACCATCAAATATTAAAAGGTCTGCGTCCACCTCTTCCATGGCTGCCATGATCTCTTCTACTTTTCCCTTACCAACATAGGTCACATTATCCGGACGCGTTCTCTTCTGTACCAGTCGGGCCACCACATCTGCCCCTGCTGTATCAGCAAGATTCTCTAACTCCTCAAAAGAGGATTGAAAAGCGTGGTCTGTCATTTGTTGTAAGTGTAGTCCTACCAGAATAGCCCGTTCCCGGGATTGATTAAGTTCCATAATTACCTCCGAATCCAAACTCTACACACTTTGGATATTGCTTACTTATTATAATGTTCTTTCCTCCCCCATTCAACGCTCCCTAACCGGGATCGAACTCTTTTTTCTTGCTACACCAAATATCTCTTCCAATTAATAAAGGGAAGAGTAGTCCTAACTACTCTTCCCTTTATTCAGCAAGTATTCTAGTTCATGGTGTGCAGCGGACAGATCTTCCTTCGGAATGACAGTTTGTAATTGGACACTATCCCAGTAAACGTTAGGCGTCTCAATACTCTTCACATTCTCGGTATCAAGGGACTTGAAGGCCCAAAACAGTTCCTTCATTTGTTCTTTCGAGAGATCCGTCTCCACATGCTTCGCCATCGTGTCCATCACATCGAAGATACGGGTGAGTCCCTTCCACGTGGTTAATTCTTGGGCTATCGCCTTTATCGCTTCCTTCTGTCTCTGATTCCGATCAAAATCACTAGAGAAATACGCTTCTCCACGATCATCTTGGCGATGCCTTACCCAATCTAATGCTTTCTTCCCATTCAGCTGCTGCTGACCGGCTCTCAGATTAATGTGGGTATTATCCGTCGGATCGTTATAAATCATATCTCTTTCTACCTCGACATGAATGCCTCCCACTTCGTCCACTAAAGCCATAAAACTCTGAAAATCAACGAGAATATAATGATCAACTGGAATATCAAAAAGGGAGCCCGCCATCTCTTTCGATAAGGTGGATCCATCGGTGTCAGAGGTTTTATTCTTCTTTTCTGCTTGTTTCTTGATATGCTCCCCATAATTAAAAACTTCGTTCGCCTTCACACGCTTATTAAGCTCCGGCAAGCGCACCTTCATATCACGAGGGATGGAGACCATCGATACCTTACTGTTCTCGAGATCGATAGCAGCCACAATCATGACGTCGGTTAAGTTCGTCCCGGTTTCAGGGCGATAATCCCGACCCATGATCAGAACAGAAAGGGTCTTCTTTTCATCAGGTTCGGCAATGGGGCTACTGATTTCATTTTCCTTGACGGTTGTGGGAGAAATCTCTGTCTTCGCTTCTGGTTGTGACTGATGCACGAGCTGATCCATGGCTTGATCTACTCTCCATGCGGCATACCCCATGGCACTAGCGCCAACTAAACACAAGAGAAAAAAGAAGCTAAAAATGATTCTTCCTACTCTTCTCTTTTTCCCTTTCCTTCTTCTTCGAACGTTAGTAGAAGCGGATACCTGAGGTCTTCTTGTTGGGTGTTGCATTGGTGTTAATTTCCTTTCATCTCACTTTTTTCTTCTTTAACCATACCACACCTCCTTATAGAATCAACCCTAAAGTTCGATAAATTTCGATATTCCATAGGGAAAATAGTCAAAAAAAGGAGCACCCATTCTACCTTTGGGCACCCCTTTCTACGTTGTATTATGAACTCACCATCGGATGGAAGAAGATTCGCAATGCAAATCATCCGCTCCTAGAGTAATGAGATCTTCTTTACTTGGATTGGCTTTATGCAACAGCCTCACCGCTTGATAGCGAATCGACCGCTCAATGATGTTACGTACATGCCTTGCATTACTAAAACTAGAGTGAATTAACTGTTTCTGCAAGTGACGTCGCATTTTCTGCCGAGCGTAAGAGGAAAACTGATATTCTCTTTCCTCCAACATCATTTCGGCAATCTGCATCAGCTCATCTAAGCAATAATCTGGGAAATTCACCTGAATCGGAAACCGCGATGGCAAACCCGGATTCGAGGACAAAAATTCATCCATCTCTGCAGAATATCCAGCTAAAATCAAGATAAAATCATTTCGATAATCCTCTAGACTCTTAACCAAGCAATCAATCGCTTCCCGGCCAAAGTCTTTATCTCCCCCTCGAGCCAGAGAATACGCTTCATCTATAAACAAAATTCCGCCCATCGCTTTTTTGATATGCTCCCGCGTTTTCTGTGCGGTATGTCCGATATACTCTCCCACGAGATCCGCCCGCTCCACCTCGACAAGATGCCCCTTGGAGAGAACTCCCATCTCTTTAAACAATCGGCCAATAATTCTTGCAACCGTTGTCTTTCCTGTTCCTGGATTTCCTTTGAAGATCATATGCAGGACTTGGCTGTCTGCTTTGAGCCCTTGTCGCTTCCTGCACTGATTAATAAACAATAAGGCATAGATCTCATGGATCAAATCCTTGACTTCCTTCATCCCTACCAGACGATCTAACTCCTTCGTAATCTGCATAAACCGTTCATGTGGAGCGACGCCTTGCTCTTGCAAATGATATTTGGATAACGAATCCGACAGGGATGGTGCCTTTTTCTGCTCATGATTGAGAATTACGTTGATACGATGTGGCGCTTCTTGAGTGGTAACACGCCGTGTCACGTCTGTCACCTCTTTTCTCTTCGTACCTGCATGATATGCAGGGGAGCCCAGAGAGGTGAAAGAGGTTATAGAATCCCGTCTTATTATGTGATCCACTCAATGATCTGGATATTTCCAAGGGGCTATTTAAATAAAGGTATTCTTCAAGTTGATCGGACAACGGATCCCTTATTTCCTTCAAAAACCTCTGTTTCTAGGAGCTTCCGGACATAGCATCCCTAATTCAAGCAAAAATGAACGCAAACTCCACTTAAAACGACGAATAGCGGAATCAATGTCCGCTTTCCTCGGAGAAACAAGCCATTCCCCCAAAATAACGGAGCATATGTCCGCCAAAAAATGATCACCTGTCAACTCCATCCCTAGCAAAATCCCAGCTTTATTGTGCTTTGCCTTCAGAATGGGTTCAGACCTTACATATAGGGATATCCGCGAAGTGAATAATCTACCTAGCATCAAATTGGTATTTTAAGCAACTTTTATTAAGAAGCAATTATTCTGCCTCCCCCTTAAAATACAAACTGATTCTTCATCTCATCGGCCGCTTCCTCGAGCGCCGGGAGCACATCTACAACCTTAAGGTGAACTCCTAGCTTACTCGCCAATGGGGACAAGAGGGCGTAGGCTTCTTGCTTTCTAACCCAGATCTCTTGGGGAACCATCTCCATTTTCCTGATCAACTCCAAAGTTTTATCTAGAAAAGCCGCCTCATGCCCCTCACGCGGCAGGATCGCAAAATCCAGAACGAATTCATCCGTGTGATCGACCCACAAGGCAAGATAAGGATAGAAAGGGCGATCTCCTCTTTTCTCTCGAATCGGATCTGGTGAGTACATAAAATCAAACTCTAAAACATGATCTTTTACCAATGGAAAATCCTTTTTCATCCGTTTGAGCTCTAGTTCATTTACGGACAAAAGGAGTGGTGATGTTTCCTGATGCTGGGGAACAAGAGACAAGGTCGCATCTTCCCACTTCGAATCCTTCCCTTGCCGTGCGAAGATTTCACCTTCCCGCTCCGGAAGCAACAAGTCCGGATGTGCCTTGACTCTTTGACCCATCACGAGTGCTTGTTCCAGTACCCGGGTAAAAAACAATACCTCTTCCCTGCTTAACCGCCATGGATACAATCCGGGTGATTGACTTCGAAACATCGGCCAATGGCGTCGTCCTCGTAGAGGGAGATTCAATTCCTCGATCAATTGTAGATCTTCTTTATCAAGTTCCTCCCAATCCTCCAACGTGAGGATCAAGGATCGAACGTTGTAATAATCGTCTTCCTCTAAGTCGCCACTTAAGGTTTTCAGCAAGCTTGTCAGTCCCTCTTCGCCCATATACGCGACGAGGCCGTACATTTCGCCTTCGCCTCCCATCACACAGCAGTAACCCGTATGGCCGTTTTCCGTATCTATCACACCAAACAATTGTTCACTCATCCATTTCCAGCTCTTCAACTGCTTCCACTCAAGCGCCAAATGGTATAGCCGTTCCCATTCCTCAAGTGTGGCACCGTCGGTTTCAAGCTGAAAGCGATCCGACTCAGGCTGTAATTCCTCCGACATTCTACGTAAATCATGGTTGATGTCTTGAGCAATCTCCTGGTCCGCTCTCTCTTCTTCAATTGCCCCCTTGATTTCCGGAGGAGCTTCTTTTCGCGCCTTAACACAGATGGGATATATCACCGTCTCATCTACGGGAACCATTTCTTCCAAAAGGATTTCATACTGTTGAGTACCTGGGGACTCGTAAAGATACAAACCCTTGTCCTTCTCATGAATGAACCATTCACCTAGGACCTGTTCATATTCATCCCAAACGATATCCGACGCGAACCCATGATCTCCTTTATCCGGATCTCCGATTCGAGCCTTTCCCTGGTCAAAAAAAGCCACATTCAAAAGACCCCATTCAAAATCGCCCTCCTCTTCACCTCTTTCGAAGAGTTCTTCCGCTTCCTCTTGTTTCTCTTCCGGAACAGGACATAGAAATTCATGCCTATAGGTATCTGACCTATTCATACTGATCTGAATGATTCGATGTAATTGATGAAACGTTATCCCAGGCTCAACCCGAATTCGCCTCCAGATCGGCGGCTTACTTCCTTTTGCAGTTATCTTCAATTGATAGATCATCTTAACTCCTTCTCACTCTCATCATGTTCCAACTCTTCCGCAAGATACTGAGTATACGATTCGAGAAAGCTCTGTCTTAGTATCGTTAGTACATTCCATGCAGGAAGTTTCATAATGATAGACAGTACATACATTATAAAATAGAATAAATGCTGATTTACTTCATCAAGTGTCTGTTTCGACGTCAGAGAAGCTTTACCAAATATATTTGGATGGTACTTATGGTTGAAATTTTTACTATAAGAGCCTAATGTGCATACCGCATAGGAACGATACGCGATATCCGAATAAAACTCGTAGGTCCCTAATCGAAGTTTCTTTAGTTCACCTACCATTATATCTTCTAGCCCTAATCCATTTTCCAGGAGAGATAATTTCTCCATAAGCTTTTTAGCAGAAAAGTGTTCTTCCCAAATCAATTTTTGTTGATCTAATTCTAACTTTTGAGCATACAACTCCATCATACTTCAGTCTGAAACAAGGATAAGAATTAGCCAAGATAACTCACAAGTATCTTTAAATAGTATCCTTGCTTGATAATCTAATCCATCTTCAATTAGCCTAGTAAGAGCTAATGTATGATTGGATATTTGCCTAAATAAACTACTTAACACTATATTGAATCTTATATCTTTGGTATCCTCTTTCGTATCCTTAGGATCCCCTTTTACTATCGAATTCTTTTCCTCTGATTCCACTACTATACTTAATAAACCAACGCACATTACCCCAAGATAGGTAAAGCTTAGTTGTTTTTGGTAATACTCTTTTGTTACTAAGCTTCTCTAAGATCTCTAGCTCTGACATACTAGGGTCTATTCCATCTGCATCAAATCCTTCCCCTTTAGACTTACTTGTCTTTGAAAGGATTAGTTTTCTTAATTCTTCATCCGTTATTAATTTCATGGTTTGCTTCCTCACGAGATTATATTGCCACACTAGGTAACTTTTATTTTATTATGAATAGGGATCTTACACAAATGGCGGATTAGTAATATGATCCGATAAGCACAATTAAAGAGGTTCGAGCCGACTCTTTAGAGTGATCGGACAACGAATCCCTTATTTCCTTCAAAAGCCTCTTTTCTTTGGCGTTTTAGGACATAGCTCTAAAGCCCCCTAACAGGATT